>NZ_VEKZ01000006.1:71388-79037 GCF_007681465.1 Siminovitchia fortis | reverse complement strand
ACGGGCATTGGGGAGGACCCCCAGTGACCGCGCAGGCGCTTTTTCAGCGTTAACGGGCATTGGACTGGACCTCCAGTGACCGCGCAGTTGTTTTTTCATCGATAACGGGCATTGGGGAGGACCCCCAGTGACCGCGCAGGCGCTTTTTCAGCGTTAACGGGCATTGGAGCGGACAGCCATTGACCGCCCAGGCGCTTTTTCAGCGTTAACGGGCATTGGACTGGACCCCCAGTGACCACGTAGGTGCTTTTTCAGCGTTAACGGGCATTGGAGAGGACCTTCCTTAATGCACGTCAATTTTCTATATGAAAAAAACGCCCTCAGGCGTTTTTCCAACTGAATTTATGAAAGTTCCAACATGCGATCCAGCGCCAGCTTTGCAAATTTTGCGGTTTTGTCATCTACTTTGATCACGTTGTGCTCCCCGCCTTCTTCGATCGTTTCAAGACACCAAACGAGGTGCGGCAAGTCGATCCGGTTCATCGTCAAACACGGGCACATATGCGGATTCAACGATATGATATGTTTGTCCGGATGTTCCTTGATCAGGCGGTTCACCAGATTCATTTCTGTTCCGATCGCCCAGGCAGACCCCGGTTCCGCATTTTCAATCACATTGATAATAAAGCTTGTCGACCCATTCATATCCGAAAGCGCCACGACTTCACGCGAGCATTCCGGATGGACGAGCACTTTCATTTCAGGATATTTGTTCCGGACATCTTCGATATTTTTTACAGTAAAATTCTCATGAACGGAGCAATGCCCCTTCCAAAGCAGGACTTTTATTGTCTCAACAGGCCCGTCGAACTCCAATTCATCGGTGATTGGGTTCCAGACGGCCATTTCATCCAGACCCACGCCCAAATTGTACGCAGTGTTTCGCCCGAGGTGCTGATCGGGTAAAAACAGGATTCTTTCCTTTTGCCCGAACGCCCAGCTGACCATATCTTCAGCGTTGGACGAAGTGACGGTTGCACCGCCATTTTCGCCGACGAACGACTTGATCGCAGCGGTCGAATTGACGTAAGTGAGCGGCAGAATCGTGTCTCCGAATATGGCAGTCAGCTTCTCCCATGCGCGTTCAGTCTGATAAATGTCGGCCATGTCCGCCATTGAACAGCCCGCCCGCATGTCCGGCAAATACACTTTTTGATCCTTTGCCGTCAAGATATCCGCGGTCTCTGCCATAAAATGGACGCCGCAAAAAACGATGTGCTCCGCTTCCTCATTCTTTTCGCAAAGCTGTGCGAGCTGCAGCGAATCGCCGGCAGCATCGGCGAATTGGATAATTTCATCTTTTTGGTAGTGATGTCCGGGAATGTACAGCTTGCTTCCAAGTGCGGCCTTCACGGCGCGCACCCTCCCCTCCAATTCCTCCGCTGACATGTTGCGGTACTTTTCAGGCAGCACATTCGTCTGCTTTTCCAACGTTTGAAAAATAGTCATACCCCTATAATCCTCCTTTAGCGGGCAGGCTTGTGCCCAGCGTTTTTTGATAATAAAAACCGGATAGGAAAGTGGACAGTGGTCCTAAATTTTGAATAGTGTTTCTGAATTCTTGAGAGTATTTTCCGATAGCCGGGAGTTTCCGAAGAGTATTTTCAAAAACCCGTATCAGGTAAGGCATCCGAGACTCCTTCTTCCGCTCAATCCCCCACCTTCACCTTAGCGCTTATATCCAGCGCAGAAACGGAGTGGGTCAAGAATCCCAGTGAAATATAATCGACGCCGGTATCCCCATAGGAAGCAAGATTATCCATCGTGATCCCGCCTGATGCCTCTGTTAAAATGCCTTCCGGAACCAGTTCGATCCACTCCCGGATTTCCTCTGGCGTCCTGTTGTCGAACATGATGACGTCGGCTTTGGCGGATGTGGCTTCGAGCACCATTTCCTTCGTCTCGGTTTCGACTTCGATTTTAACCATATGGCCCGCCTTTTCCCGAACGGCTGCAACCGCTTCGGCGATCGACCCTGCGAAGGCGATGTGGTTGTCTTTCAGCATCGCCCCATCGTACAGGCCGTAGCGGTGGTTCTCCCCGCCTCCGCAGCGGACGGCGTATTTTTCAAGCATCCGCAAACCAGGCGTTGTTTTCCTTGTGTCACAAATTTTCGTATGGTCACTGTTCAGAACCTCAACTGCTTGGCGCGTTTTCGTCGCAATGCCGCTCATCCTTTGCACGAGGTTCAGAATGACGCGCTCTCCTTTTAACAGGCTTGCCACCGGCCCCCGCACTTTCGCAAGCAACTGTCCTGCCGCGATTTTTTCTCCGTCACGGACAAAGATTTCATACTGCAGCTCCGGATCAAGGATGGAATATCCCGTCCTGATGATCTCTTCCCCGCAGAATACACCGCTTTCTTTTGCGATAAAATTGACTTCGCCACTCTGCCCATCCCCAAATATTTGACTGGTGACGTCACGGTCTCCGATATCTTCAAGGAAAAATTGTTCAAGTTGCAACCGCAGTTTCAATTTGTTCATTTTGTTCATTCCTTTTTTGAATGATTTGCCTGCCCATCCAATCGTGATTTTTTTCACAAGGGTGGTCGCTGCGAAAATGCCCTCCCCTGCTTTCTGTTCTTTTGAGTGCTGAATCCGTAATCAGCCATGATGTGATAAGCATGAACGCCTGCGTCATTTCTTCAAAGTTCAAATGCCCCAGGTCCGCATTCAGCCATTCTTCTATTTGAAAGCTTTCCAGCCATCGCTTTTGTTTGCGTAAACCTTCTTCAGACCGGACAATCCCTGTATTCTCCATCATGGTTCGTTTGATATCCTTGATTTCCGGAAGTCGAATACAGCCGGATAGAGGACGCCTGATTTCCGCAAATTCGATGCCCACCTCATCCCGTCTGCCCTCATTGATCCATTCGGACAATTTTTTTCCCATAAAAAGTCCTTCAAGCAGCGAGTTGCTTGCCAATCGGTTCGCTCCGTGCAAGCCTGTGCAGGCAGCCTCACCGATTGCATACAACCCTTTGATACTTGTCCGCCCGATGAGGTCGGTTTTCACACCGCCCATTAAAAAGTGGCTTCCAGGTGCAACGGAGATCCGGCTTTTCCACTCCACGTGATTTTTTTCACACATAGCGGTAATCGTCGGGAATCGCTCAGCAAAATTTTCAATGGCCGATACGTCCAAATATACGGGCGTCCCTTCACGTAAATAACCGTAGATTGTTTGCGCGACGATATGCCGCGGCGCCAGGTCTCCCATCGGGTGGACGCCTTCCATGATCGGTTCTCCCGCCTCGGTAACGAGCCTTCCGCCATCTCCGCGGACGGCTTCTGAAATCAAACCGTGCGTTTTTCCATTCAAATAAAGCAGGGTTGGGTGAAATTGGACAAATTCCATGTCGGCGATTTCCGCCCCCGCCTTGTATGCAAGCGCAATGCCGTCGCCCGTCACGGTTTCGGCATTCGATGTATGGCTGTAAAGCTGGCCGCAGCCTCCAGTAGCCAAAACAACGTGGTCAGCAAAAAACGATTCGATGTTTCCATCAGCGTTTTTTCCTTTGGCCCCGATGCAGCGGCCGCTGGAATCTATGATTAAATCAAATACAAACGTATTTTCAAAGATTGTACATTTACCGGCAGCAGCAGACGCAAGATGTTCCATGATCCGCCGGCCTGTCGCATCCCCGCCTCCATGGACGATCCGATTTTCACTGTGCGCACCTTCCATTCCAAGCAGCAGTCCGCCCTTTTCATCTGTGTCGAACCGGCAGCCTTCCTCCGAAAGCTCTTCGATCAGATTCGGTGCTTCCTTTGTCACCGCCAGCACGGCGGCGCGGTCATTATGGAATCCGCCGGCTTCCAGCGTATCGGCAAAATGGCTGTCAGGATGATCATTTTTCCCGATGGCAGCGGCAATCCCTCCCTGCGCCAGATTGGAATTTCCATTCTTCAAAAAAGACTTTGTGATAATTATCACATTCTTATCGTCACGAAGGCGCTTCGCCAATTGCAATGCAGCCACACCGCTTCCGATTATAAGAACATCCGCTTTTGTCATTACATGCCTCCGTATATTTACAGGTGTATTGACACTTATATTTACATAGAATTAGACTTATGACAAGAGTTTTTTACAAAATTCATAGAAAGCAGGTTTGCAAGGTGAAATATTTCGATTATGCGGCTTCCTGCCCGCTCGATCGGGAAGCAGCGGAAGTGTATGTAAAAGCGGCATCTTCTTACTACGGAAATTCGAGCAGCCTCCATGATGCCGGGGATCAGGCAAATGAGCTGTTGGAATACAGCCGGGCCCAGTTCGCACGCTTTTTCGGTGCATCAAAGGACGGGGTATTTTTTACAGGCAGCGGATCCGAAGGCAATTTTTTGGCCATTCAAACATTATTGTCTGGCAAGGTAAAAAGAGGAAAGCACATCATCACCGGAATGGCTGAACATTCGTCTGTTTTAAATACAATGGAAAAACTGCAGAAGGCAGGCTGGGATATCACGATGCTTCCTTTTGCTCCGGAAGGGCGGATTGATGTGGGCGCATTCCGGAATGCTGTCCGCCATGATACGGTTTTGGCAAGCATCCAGCATGCCAACCCGGAAATCGGAACGCTGCAGCCGATTGAAGAAATAAGCCGAATCTGCAGGGAAAACGATATTCTTTTTCACAGTGACTGCGTCCAGTCTTTCGGTAAGGTGGATTTGACTGCGGTCGCCCGTTCCGTTGACAGCCTGACAATTTCCGGCCATAAATTTTACGGGCCAAAAGGAGTTGGAGCCGTTTATCTGAATCCTGCCTTGCGATGGGATCCCTATGTTCCAGGCACAACGCACGAAGGAGGATTCCGGCCGGGAACGGTGAACGTACCAGGGATTGCCGCCATGGCAGTGGCAGCGGAAAAAGCTGTGAGCGGTTTGGAAATGTACGGCGAGCATTACCACGAGCTGCGGGGAGAATTTTTAAAATCCCTTGAGCCCGTTAAGGCAAAGTGCACTGTCTATGAGGCGGACCTTCCATCCACGATCGGCATGAGAGTAGCGGGCCTTGAAGGGCAGTTGGTCATGAACGAGGCAAACCAGCGCGGATTTGCCATCTCGACCGGAAGCGCCTGCCAGGTGAGCCTGCAGGCACCATCGAAGACAATGATTGCACTTGGAGTTGAAGTGAAAGCAGCGAAGGAATTCATCAGAATTACGCTTGGCCGGGAAACGGAAATGGAGGATGTCCGGCAGCTTGGGGAAGTACTTGTAAAAATTGTTGAGGAAAATTTGCAGGGGACGTTTGAATGAATATGTACAGAAACCGCGGGTTTATGATCCGGGTGCTCGGGTTTATGTTCCGAGACAGGACGGATATGATCCGAGAGACGGGGCGGATATAAGCTGGGAGTTCGGTTTTATGATCGAAATGAACTGGGGCTTTCGGGTTTGCGATCCGTTCCTTCGGCACTATGACCCGGAGCCAATCTGTTATATATCACACCAGCAGCTTTCGGCCCAGCCGAAAGCTTCTTCTTTTTTACACAAAAATAATCTGCTCTGTCTCAACCGGAAACAGGCAGATTATGGAGGGTTTCCAAATAGTTTTTCCAATTTTTCATTACTCCTCTGCTTTGCTTAGGCAGCGCTCACACTCGTTGAAATAGCACTCGTGCATTTCATGCATTTCTTCTCCGCATTGGCAGCATTGTTTGGCAGGAATGTTTCTGTAAAATTCGATTGGCAACATCTTAAATGGCCTCCTTTTTTGTTATTAAACACATTGTAGTATAACAGATTAATAATGTCAACATCTGTTATATACCTGTTTTATATATATTTAATTCATTTTGAAAATAAATGTGCCAAAAAAAAAGCGAAAATATGATAAAAAAAGCTCTATTCACAGGACAAGATTTCGACTATAATTATGTTGATATTTAACAATTTAAGGGGGAGTCTCATTGAAGCGTTTGTTGCCTGCAGTGCTTGCGGCAGTCCTTGCCATCTGGGCGCTGCCATTATCCGCTTTTGCGGCGGTGGATCCGAAAGATCCAGAGTTTCAAAAATATTTAGAAAGAATTGGAATGTCTGAGGAAGATTTTGTTACATATTTTGAGGATGTCCATGATTTCACGCTTGAAGATTTCGATTCTGTTAAAGAAATAAAAAATTACTTGGGCGAACCAATAAATAAAGAAAACCTGAACGCCCTACTTGCCGACTACGGCATGACAAAGAAAGAATTGGAGCAGCTTCTTGCGGAAAACGGAATGTCTTTGGGTGATTTTGTTTTTATTGATGATTTAGAGGCTGAGATCTTGTATTTGGCTTTTGACTCAATCGATGAAGACGCGATCATTGAAGCCCTTGCCGGATTTGGCCTGACTAATGACGAAATGCAAAAATTGGAAGCTCACTTGGAAAAAGTTCTTGAAAATTCTGATCAGGAAGCATTTTTAGCCAAACTGTTAAACTTGGGGGACCGCTTGATGTCCTTCCCGGAATTTGACAGCGCATCTGAGCTTACACCAGGCCAGATCGCAGAGCTGCTCAGCATTTGGGACGAGCTCTTGAACCTTCTACAATTAAAAGTAGATTACTATTTAGTAAAAGACGGCATTGAAACGCCTATTTCTCTATCAGCATTAATCCAGATGGATACAATCGACGGGGCTGACTTGCTCATAAAAATTTATTCCAAAGATGGCCAATTCCTTGCCGACCTGCTGATTACAAAAGAAATGTTCGGCTCTGATCTTTTGAATAATGCCGGACAAAAAATAAACAAGGTGGAGACAGCAACCAAAACTTCCGCCAAAAAGCCGGTTGCCAAAACAGTCAAGGGTAAAAAGCCTGTTGTCAAAACCGTTAATGGCGGAAAACTTCCAAACACAGCGGGAGGCTACCTTCCTCAGACAGCTGCCGGACTTGCGTTTATTATCTTAGGTGCCTTCTTATTCCGTAAATTCAAAGCCAAAGGTGCATGATGAAACGTTTTATTCTTCTTGCAGCGGCAGTTGGATTGATTGGGTTTGGTACTTGGCTTGCCGGGACGAATGCCTTTAAATTTTTGACGGGGTATATGATTTTTACCGTGAATAAAGCCAGTTCAGAACCTGCACCCGTCAAACAAGAAGAAGCACCTCCTGTAAAAGTGAAACGGGATACAAAAACGGTCGTTTATGAAGAACGCCCTGAAGAAGGCGAAATCATCGGCGATTTGATCATCCCCAAGCTGGACGCCACATTGCCGATTTATCATGGAACAGATGAAGACGAACTGGAAAAGGGTGTCGGCCATTATGCTGGCAGCGTCCTTCCCGGAGAAAAAGATAATTCGGTCCTTTCCGGCCACCGGGATACAGTCTTCAGAAGGCTTGGCGAAGTGGGAAAAGGTGATTTATTGATCGTCACCACGTCCATGGGTGAATTCACTTATAAAATACGAAAAGTACGAATTGTGGATGCGGACGACCGGACGGTCATCGTTCCGAAGCCGCGTGCCACCTTGACCGTCACTACATGCTATCCGTTTCGGTATATTGGTGATGCGCCGGACCGCTACATTTTGGTCGGCGATTTGATCGAAAGCAAAAAATATGAAGAATGACAAGCCGCACCGGTTGGTGCGGCTTTTTTTGTAAGAGCAATGATAGTTAAGCAAAGGTGGGAGACTTTATAAGAAAGTTGGGATTC
>NZ_VEKZ01000006.1:48450-71293 GCF_007681465.1 Siminovitchia fortis | reverse complement strand
GAGCTTCTTAAGAGAGTTGGGAGCTTCTTAAGAGAGTTGGGAGCTTCTTAAGAGAGTTGGGAGCTTCTTAAGAGAGTTGGGAGCAGCCGGCGGAAGGTTATCCCTTCCCGGCTGCTCCCAACTCAATTACTCATTAAAAAAATCCTCCCGGATGTGGAGGATTGCTTTTTCCCTATATGCAGTTTTCCTCTAACTTCGAAGCTTCTCCTGTACATCCCAATAGTCTTTCTTATATGAATCCGGCCATCATCATTTCCACTGTGAGGGATTGCGCCCTTAAGTATGAATCGCCTTCTTCTCTTTTTTTGTCCGAAGCTTTTTTTCTGGTGATCCCCCCAGGATGGAGGTACTGTGCTGCGGTTGAAGTCTGGCTTTTGGATCTATGTGCATTTTGGCATTGCTTACTGCGACTGGTGCCTCTCCGAAACCGGTGGTTATTAATTTTATTTTTCCTTCGTACGTACAGATATCGCCGACTGCATAGATGCCTTTAATATTTGTTTCCATTTTTGAATTGACTACGATTGAATTTTTTTCAATATCTAAACCCCAGTCCTTGATAGGGCCGAGAGAAGAAACAAAGCCGTAATTAACGATAACATCATCAACTTCGACTACCTCCTTACGGTCACTCCCTATTTCTTCTAGGACCACCTGCTCAACTCTACTCTCGCCGATTAGTTCCACCGGAACGTACGGCGTCCGAATTTCCACCTTTGAATTTCGGAGCTGCTCTACACTGTATTCGTGAGCCCGGAATTTTTCTCTCCTATGTACAATAGTTACACTGTCAGCAATAGGCTCAAGCATCAATGACCAATCAACCGCTGAGTCTCCTCCCCCAAACAAAATAACCCGCCGGCCGGCAAATTGGTTCATATCTTTTATAAAATAGTGAAGATTTTCCCCTTCATACTTTTCGGATTCTGCCAACTGCAGCTTCCTTGGCTTAAAGGCACCGTTTCCTGCTGTAATAATGA
Source organism: Siminovitchia fortis (assembly GCF_007681465.1). Lineage (NCBI taxonomy): Bacteria > Bacillati > Bacillota > Bacilli > Caryophanales > Bacillaceae > Siminovitchia > Siminovitchia fortis. Next base: position 70,313 of record NZ_VEKZ01000006.1, on the reverse strand, counting down.
TTGTTTTCGTATGATGGACCTCTTTGTTCGTACTGATTCTGAATGTTTCATCAGACAGTTTTTTGACCTGTTCGACTGACTGCCCCAAGCAAATAACAGGTTTAAATTGATACATTTGCTCGTACAGATTGTCAATCAGATCCTGCGCACTCACTTTTGGAAATCCCGCAATATCATATATATTTTTTTCAGGATAAAGAGCTGCCAACTGTCCACCCAACTGAGGCAAACTCTCAATGATTTTGACTGACATCTGTCTCATACCTGCGTAAAAAGCTGTGAAAAGCCCCGCCGGCCCTCCACCGATAATAGTCAGATCAAATACTTCTTCATCGTGGATCATTCATTTCACTCCTTTAGAAAGGTTAAGCCTTCAATTCAGCAATCATCTCGATTTCAACCGGTGCCCCGCCTGGCAAAGAAGCCAGTCCGATTGCCACCCGGGCATGCTTCTTTCCCTCTCTAAAAATATCATTCAACAACACCGAAGCGGCATTGATCACTTTCGAATGCTCTGTAAAGTCATTGGTTGAAGCTACATAGCCGTTGATCTTTACAATTCTCTCGACTTGATCAAGGTCTCCAACCAGTTCTTTTAGTGCTCCCAGTAGATTGATGACACAAATCCTGGCTGCATCCTGCGCTTCCTCAACATTGATCGAAGGTGTACCCAAAGTTCCGGTATACTTTTGTTCACCGTTAACCCGTGGGGTCTGTCCTGATAATATGACATTTCGTCCCGATACAACACCCAATGCATAAGGCATGGCATTATCGTGTAGTTCGGGCAATGTGATATTCAACTCTTGTAATCTTCCATTAATCACGATTTCAATATCCCCCGTTTTTAGAGAGTAATTCTTCTTTCTCGTTTTCTTCGTCCAATTCGGTTTCTTTAATAACAAAGCAGTTTTTTTCACTTCGCTTATTCCGTTACGTTGCATGACGGTCGATGACTTATTCGCCCATGAAACTTCTCCTTATTTTTCAAGAAAAGCTCTTCCTAACCGTAAAATTGTCTCTCCTCCGCGCGGCTTTGCTTCCTTGCCACTAAATACCCGCTAAATATAATCCCCATAAATACTGTCCAAAAAATGGCCGTCCATGCGAATGATTCCGGGAAATGGGCATCCAACATAGCGACACGGGGATGTGCGAGTGTAAGTACCGCCAGCTTAACACCGACCCAGCCGACCAACAAAAATGCTGCTGATTCAAGAACCGGAAACCTTTGAAGCAAACGGACAAATGTGACTGCAGCAAACCGCATCATGATCATTCCGATGACGCCACCTACAAATACGACAATGAATTGCCCTCCGTCCATTCCGGCTACTGTAAATTTTCCAAGCGGTGTCAATGTCACTGCCAAAGCAACCGCAGCCAGCATGGAGTCCAACGCAAACGCAATATCGGCCAGCTCCACTTTTAAAACAGTTATCCAAAATGAAGAGCTTTTTCTCTCCCCGGTCCGATCGTCCTTTTCTTTCGTTCTGCCTATGAAATGGTTGATACAGAGGTACATTAGATAGGCTGCACCAATCGCCTGCACCTGCCAAATGTTGACCAATGCCACGATAATAAAGAGGGCGGCAAATCGAAATATGAATGCACCCAGCAATCCGTAAAATAGTGCCTTTTTCTGTTTTTCCCTTGGCAGGTGCCTCACCATTACGGCGATCACAACTGCGTTATCCGCTGCTAATATTCCTTCCAATCCTATCAAAATCAATAAGATCCATCCGTATTCCAAGAGAAGGGTAATGTCCAAGCAAACAGCCCCCTATGATGTAACCTTTTCAAATTTGTCCGGATCACCCTCAAAGGATTCCTCAGCGATACGGATGGAGCCGGATGGACATTCCTCAAATGCGTCTTGAACATCTTCCACGAATTCTTCCTTTACCTGCATGCACCCCTGATTATCGTCCGCCATCACAAAGGCAAGTCCATCTTCATCATAGTCATAAACGTCCGGTGCCAAATCACCGCATGAACCGCAGCTAATGCAAGTTTCCCTATTGACGATCGTATATAAAGGCATAATGTGTCTCCTCTCATATAAATGATTTTCCTGCTACGAAATGAGGTGTCATTTTGCTCCTCAATGACACCTGCAAACCCCGCATATTATTTAACCCCGGCCTTTTCCTTTTCTTCATAATGTAAGATTCTGCGTTCAAAATGCAGTTTAACGATTGCATCCCTTTCACAAAGGGAACATTTCATACGGCATCGCGGCTTGCTGACATGAGGGGCTTTGGCAAACTCAACTGCTTCTTTTAAATGATCGATACAGACCCACATTGCGCTCCCTCCACATTCTTTTTGATCTCAGCAGATTACTTTACTGTAGAAGGTTTCCTTTCCAGCTTATCCGGCTTCCTTTTCTTCACCTGTTTCGTGATTTCCATATCCCAGGCAACGGCTACATCCTGATCTTTTATAAACGTCTGGCATCCGAGGCGATATCCCTTTTCAAGCCATTCTTCCCCCAGTTTCCTTTGCTCCTGCCTGGTAATCTTGTCTAAATGATCTGCTCCCTCCACCGGCTTAAAGACGCACGTTCCGCAAATTCCTCCGCCGCAAAGATTAGGTAGTTCACCATCATACCGAAGGGACATTCTGAGAATATTGGAGTTTTCCGGGACATCGAATGTTTTGTCGCTGTTGACGAAATGAATTTTAGGCATAATCTTGTTCCTCCTTCAAACTTGGTATACGGTATACCAAATAATTGTCATTCATGGGCCCAATTGACATTGAGCCCTCTTTGCAATCTATTTTTTCAAGTTTTTCCTGTGAAAAATTTCTTCCCGTACACTTATTTCTTGATATCTGCCTGTGTTTCCACTGTCATGCCGTCTTTTTCCACACGGTTTTTCAATGCTTCCAATGCTGCCGTTCCAACAGCCGTATCCTGCTCGCCATTTCCTCCGCTGATTCCAATTCCTCCGACCACTTCACCGTCGACTACAATCGGGAAACCGCCGACGAAGATAGCAAACTTACCTGGAATCATGAGTTGAATTCCAAATGCTTCATTTCCCGGAAGCGCCGGTCCGTTCGGCTCCGTGTTGAACAAGTGGGTGGAACGCTTATGGCCTGCTGCCGTGTAAGCTTTGGCAATCGCAATTTCCGGCCCTGTGATGCGCGCCCCGTTCATTCTTTCAAGAGCGATCAAGTTCCCGCCGTCATCCACAATCGCAATGGTCTCCGCCACATTGATCTCATCTGATTTCTGTTTCGCCGCTTCAATCATCAGCTTCGCTGCTTCCAACTCAAGCTTAATGGCTGTTTTAAAAATTTTCTTCTCTGTAACCGGCATAGTCTGTCTCTCCTCCTTATTTAATAACCCACATAGACTGTTTTTACCTGCGTGAAGAATTCCAGTCCGACTCTTCCGGATTCGCGGAATGTTGCTGTACTGGAATTTTTGAACCCGCCAAACGGAGCATTCATCAGGTTTCCTGTTGTCGTCCTGTTCACTTTTACAGTACCCGCCTGAATATCCTTTGTGAAATCGTTTGCAACCTTGAGGTTGTTCGTCACAATTGAGGCGGACAGCCCATAGTCTACTCCGTTCGCAACTTTTATAGCTTCCTTATATGTAGACACTTCAATGACGGCGACGACCGGTCCGAAAATCTCTTCCTGTGCAATGCGCATATCTGGCTGTACATCTGTAAAAATAGTAGGCTCCACATAATAACCCTGAGCATACTTGCCATTAGTGATCTGATTGCCACCATACACGAGATTCGCGCCTTCCTTAACACCGATGTCAATATAGTTAAGAATGTTTTTCAACTGGCGATGATTGGCAACCGGCCCGATTTTGACTCCTTCTTCGAAGCCATTGCCAACTTTAAGATTCTTCGTTTTTTCAATCAATTTATTGATGTAAGCGTCTTTGACACTTTGAAGGACAATGACACGGCTTGTTCCGGTACATGCCTGCCCAGTCAGGGAGAAAGCTCCATTGACCGTCAGTGTTGCCGCCAAGTCGAGATCCGCGTCATCCATAATAATGATGGGATTTTTTCCACCGAGCTCCATTTGCGTCCTCGTGGTAAAGGAGGTTTTGCTATGAATAACCTCTCCCGCTGTTGTCGATCCGGTAAAAGTGATGGCCTTGATAGCTTCATGAGTCACTAACAGATCACCGATGTCGGATGATTTTCCGGTCACAAAGTTGATGACTCCTTTTGGTATCCCTGCATCCTGCAGCGCTTCAACCAGCCTGAAGGCAATGAGTGGGGTGTCTGATGAGGGCTTGAATACCACTGTGTTTCCAGTAACCAAAGCCGGTGCAATCTTTCTTGCTGGAATTGAAATTGGAAAATTCCAAGGTGTAATGACGGCAATCACTCCGAGTGGTTCACGCTCAGTCGATACCTTCATGTTCGAATCGTCATGCGGAAATGTTTCCCCGGTAAAACTCTGTCCTTCTACTGCATAGAAACGAAGAGTTTGAGCAGATCTTAGCACTTCATTTCTAGCGTCATTCACATGCTTTCCTTCTTCCCTTGTCAATTCTTCAGCCAATGTATCAACACTCTGCTCCAAAATGTCTGCCGCTTTATTTAAGATGGCGGCCCGCTTAGATGGAGCCGTAGCAGCCCATTGCGGAAAAGCTCTGGAAGCAGCTTCGATTGCTTGGCGGACATCTTCTTCATTGGAGGCCTGGAAAGCTCCTACAATTTCTTCCTTATTTGCCGGATTGATACTTGAGAATGTCTGGCCGCTTTGTGACTCACTCCAATTGCCATCTATCAGATTTTTAAACGTTTCGACCTTCGTTTTAGTCAGCAATATTCATCACCTTTTCCTATATTTTTCCCCATGAAACGGACCGCCATCATTTCATAGATTTGTATGTAACAGCGGTCCGTCTGACAGGATTTTCAAATAGGAGTTCCGCCGTTAATGATTCAGGTCCCCGCGATGGAACTCGCCTGGGCTTGACCTAAACAAACTTGGCAATTTACAAGATTATTTAAGACTTAATCAGTTCTCCAAGATCCTGTTCGATATATTCTCTCCATAAGCCATCCATATACATGCGGCGCATTTTCGCACCTGTTCGTACAATCTCCAGGCAGCGCTGCTGTAATTCAGGAGTATCTGCATGTTCCAACACAATTTTGTATCCGCGCTCACCATGGATTTCGTCAGATACAATGTGCAAGTCGAAAAATTCGATCTCTTCATCTGTGAAGCCGTATTTTTCCCTTAATGCAGGTGTCTGTTTCCTATAGATATCAGGCACTTGGGATTCAAGACCGACAACAAGTGCAGCTGTTGCCACTACGAAGTTTTCCCGTGCCGCTACAGCATAGCACCAGCTTTGAAGGCCAAGTGTAGTAATAGCCATATTGTTTGGATCCATCACTCTTTCTGCGGATGAGCCGCAAGCTTCGGCAAAGCGGATCAACAAGTCAGTATGGCGGTCACCTGCAATTTCTTCTTCGTACATGTTTTGCAATGTGAAATCCTTCGCACTTACGAATTTTTCATCCATTGGAGTGTTGTGATAGATGTACGCGAGGTAGTCCGCAAATGGTCCAACATAGTGGTAATGGTTTTCCGCCCATCTTGCAAAGTGTTTTCTTTCAAGCTTTCCTTCTGCCCAAGCTACTGTAAATGGAGCCTTCTGGCTGTGATTTCCTGCGATTGCAATCTCCAATTCTTTACGAAAGGCCTCTTTTGATAATAGTTCTGTCATTTTAAAATTCCTCCTTAAATTTGGTATTTGATATTTTGTATACCATTTAAGTTAAAAAATAAAGTGGATTTTTATCCATATTTAACTAAATGGGAATTCACAGATTAACAACTTCTAATCTAAGCTTTTAAAGGTGTATAGGTACTGAGTTTAGCGTATTATGGAATCTTCTTCGATTTTTAAAACTTTCATCAGTTCACTTGAAAGGTTATCAAGTGCTTCCTCGACTATCTGTCTGCCGATTTCGAAATCCGCCTGCGAAGCATCTCCGATACAGCCATTTTCGGTCATTTCTTCGTAGTGGTAAAATCCTTGCAGCGCGCATCCCGGCCTTAGATGTTTCCACCTTCCCGACTCTTGTATAGTGCCTTTTTGAAGTTTTTCTATGCGAATCAGTTCGGGTGCCAGGTAGAATGCCTCGGATACTTCCCTTTCGCAACTGTGGCCGAATAAGGTTGACTTTACATTTTCGCCTATCGCCTTTTTCGCTGAAGCGGTCGTTTTTGCATAAAATACTTCGACACCTATTTTCTCGGTTATCAAGTTGACGGCTACATCCAATGTGGATTGATTGCCACCATGTGAATTGAGAAATAAAAACTTCTGGATGCCGTGATGTTTCAGTGATGAGACCATATCCTTAAGCAAAGCGATCAACGTGGTGGGCTTGAGGGAAATCGTTCCCGGAAAATGCATATGGTGTGATGAAACGCCCATATTGACCGTCGGTGTGATCAGCGCATATGGAAATAATCGTTCCCCGAGTTTGACGGCCATCTTTTCCGCCAAAACCGCATCGCAGCTCTCCACCATATGAGGGCCATGCTGTTCATGCGCCCCGACAGGGATGATCGCGAGTCTTACTTTTTGCAGGGAGGCTTCGACTTCTTCCCATGTCATCTTTGCCAGTTCATAACAATTCATCTGTTTCACCTTCTGTGCCTTGTCACCGCTTTCAAATTTACCTGGCTATTGTAGTTTTGCGTTTCTTAGGAGGCTTGATCTTGATATTCTCCTGTGAAATTTCTATATCCTGCTGGATGTATAGCTGACAGGTCAGCCGATAGCCCTCCTGGAGCTTATCCCCCAGCATATTCTGTTCTTTCCAATTTGGCGGGTCAAGCCCTTCGGCTCCATTGATCACGCGGCATGTACACCTTGTACACTTCCCCATTCCACAGCCGAATTTTAATTTCGGAAATTCCTTAATACCGGCCAACACTACTAAATTAGCATTTTCTTTCACTTCCTGCTCAACAATTGTCCCATCCACATGAAGTGTCACCTTTGGCATCTGAAGCATCCCCCCTTATTAAATTTTTAACTTGGGTATATTGTATACCAAGAAATTTCAGAAGGCAAGTGATTTTTTAAAAAAATCAAATACTTAGGAATTGTCAATGCAGGAAACTTATTGACTACTATACTACTTACCATTTATAGCTGTGTCAAGCGTTATCCATGAAAATTTTTATTTAAATGAAATATTCTAAATATAGAGTTGAATTTTTCTAGGTCTTGTTATAAACTAATAATCACATAATTGGTATACAATATTCCAAAATGGAGGTGTCCCCGTATTTTAATTGCCATTGTAGTTTTTTAGTAAGCGATTACAATAATTAAAGGAGTGGTTAACAGATGGCTAAGTACATTTTACTAACGAACAAGGAGACTTTTCAGACGGATCTTACTAATGAGGGTTTGGAGATTGTAGAAACATACAACTTCTATTTTTTTGATCAGCTGCGGGCAAAGTATACAATCGCTAAAGTATTGGATGAAAAAGCAAAAATAAAAATGTCTGAGGAATATCAAGGAAAGGAATATGTGAACTACATCAGAGTCAAGTTTTTCGAACACTTCGAAACAATCGAAGAGGTCCGGGAAGAGTTATACGAAATCGTTGACCAAGACGAGTCGGACGAATCTGCTGATTCAAAACTTGTTAAGCTGGAAAATGTATCAGCTTAATACCAAAAAACGATTCCCTCCTAATTTTTGAGGGAATCGCTTTTTTATTTGGTTCTTAAAACTTGATCATTTTTCTCAACCGTGCCAGCTTTTTGTCTGCCTTCTCCTGCACTTTTCCGGAGCCAAACAAAAATTTCATCATAGGCCAGCTCTCCTTCGTTTTAATATTACCGTTATTATATCAGATTTTACCTCCACTTGGTATACCAAATACCAAATTTAATGTATAATATATGTAATTGACTTATTTAGTTTTCACAAGTTCGTCAAAACGGTATACCAAAAGAGGCTGCAAATCATATTCTATTTAGTAAGGAGGCTGCATAATGCTAAATTTTGTATTTCTGGTAGTTTTGATTTTATACTTTCTTTCCATCCTCGTCCCGTGGTCAGGGCTCTCCATAATGATATCAGTCCTGTGCATGATCATTGTCCTTTGGACATTTTTTAAAGTGTCAAGGTTCGTGCAAATTTTGGGAAGTGTTTTTTTAACGGCTGGGGTATTTCTCCTATTAAACAGCGGAGTGCACTGGCCGCGGTATATTTTATCCTTCGGCCCAATGCTGGACCTGCTGATGATGTTCTCTTTGGTTCCGATATTGGGAATCCCAATCACTCTTGGAAGATACAGCTTTGATATCCAGGCGATTCTACATAATAAGGTGAAAACGAACAGACATTTATACATGCTGACTTCAGGAATCTCCTACTTTTTCAGTATCTTCATGAATCTTGCCACTTTGCCGATGACATACTATTCCATTAAGCCGGCTTTGGAAGGGTTTCCAGTCCAGCATTCCGAACGTTTTATGAGCCGGGCGATTACAAGAGGGTTCGCCATGCCGCTTGTTTGGGCCCCAGTCACACCCATAGTTGGAATTGTCATCGGGGTTACCGGGGTAAGCTGGGTATCAATTTTACCCTACGTTATCCCGCTCAGCATATTTGGATTACTACTGGACTGGTATTTGGGATCACGGACTTCAAAGAAGCGTCTGCAAAATCCTCTTGCGGCGGATGAAATGGCTGCCACAACGACTAAAAAAGAACCGAGCAATCCCAGAAGAATTTTTCAAATATTGCTGGCCATTATCATTTTTATAGTGATCGTATCCATTGCTGAATCTTTGCTCTCTTATTCGTTTTTAACACTTGTTTCATTATTGGTCATTCCATTCTCATTTGCATGGGCTCTTTTTTTAAAAAAGGGCCGGGAATTCGGGGAAGCGTTCCAAAAGCATTTCCAATCCTTTTCAAGTAAGATGAAAGATCAATTTTTCTTATTTTTATCGGCGGGATTTTTTATCTCCACAATAAAAACATCTAATAGCAACGAAGTCGTAAATGTATGGATCGTCGATTTAATCAGTGCTATAGGAGCAAATTTCTTTTTAATGATACTGCCACTCATTCCACTAGCCTTTGCATTCTTAGGATTTCATCCTGCTGTAACGCTGGCGTTGATGGCCGAAACGTTGAACCCGGACATCACGCACATATCTGCCCATACATTAACAGTCGCCATGCTTTCGGGGGCAGCTGCGGCATTTTTAATCGGGCCTTATAACGCGACCATCGGCCTGATGTCCAACATCGTTAAGCAAAGCTCCTATAAAGTGTCCAACTGGAACATGCCATTCACTTTATTGTATGTTGGCTGCACAATCATCTATTTGCTATCGCTGCAATGGTTAACTTAAGAAAGGGGGCCTATCCCCCCAGTGCGTTATCCGTTAACGTACTGGGGGACAGGCCCCTTATCTATTTACCATAATAAAATAGCAACGGTTGTAGCAATCAGCAAGCTGACCATGACGGGTATGAAGTTTCTGCGCGCCAATTCGATCGGCGATATTTTTAAGAATCCAGCGACAGCCACCAATGATGACCAGGCTATGATTGTTCCGCCTCCTGTCCAAATGGCTCCCATCTGGCCGATGGCCGCCATGGTGGATGCATCGATGCTAGCACCAGAAGCCAAAGCTCCTGACAAAGCTCCTGTTAATGGAAGTCCCGAAAAGCCTGATCCGTCCAAACCTGTGATAATCCCGATCAACAGAATCCCGTACCCTGCAAAGAGTGAGTTTTGAGGTATGTAGACTTGTCCAGCCTGGATGGCATCAAACAAAAATGCTGGTGTTGCGGCATCTTCCCCCAATGATAGGATGGCAGGCGTGAAGTCACTGCTCCCCATAAAGAAGAATCCAGCTATCGGAATGACGGGGGCCATTGCCTTAAAAGCAAAGACAAAGCCATCGGTTAAATGTTCACTTATTTGATCAAGGGCATGGATACGGTTCAGTGCGATGGTTGCCAGCACCAGAAGGATTGTTGCTACTCCACCGACAAAGGCAGCGCCATCTGTACCCTCAAAACCGGAGCCTCCGGTTATTTTGAATTGGAACATGTAGATCATGACCGCAAGCATGGATAAAGGAACGATTACTGCAAATATTTTTCCCCACTTTTCTTTCCTTTGCACAATTTCTGCATCCTCTTCCACTGTAGCAGCCAACTCCCCCGCCTCTTCAAAAAGACTTTCCTGCATTTTGATATCTTCTTCAGATTGGGCAGTTTCCTGTGACATCACTTTTCTTACAGAAAAGTAAACGATAGAAAGTGCACTGAATCCTGTTATGAGGGAAAGAACCATTAGTTTATCGGTAATCAATGCTTTGTTTATTCCTGCTGCTGTTGCACTGATGACGGGAGCCACTTGTATAATGTAATCCGAAGACAATGCCATACCCTGGCCTGATATGACAACAACCATGGCCGCTGCCATGACTGGAACACCCGCACGTACTGCTGCCGGCACTAACAAAGCGCAAATGAGCGGGACTGCAGGAGTCGGCCAGAAAAATAGGGAAATGATGTAGGTCGTTGCAAACAGTATGATAAAAGATACATGCCCGTTAACCATTATTTTTTGGATCGGCAAAATCAGCCTTTGATCTGCCCCCAGCCCTTTCAACGCATTCAGCAAAGCGATCATAAGAGATATGATGAGAAAAATGCTGAAAAGTTCCTTTGCTGCAACAAGATTTGCATTAAACACGGCTTGGAATCCACTGACGACATTACCCTTATATACCGCAGCCACAAGAAAAGTTCCGATTATGATCGGCAATACAATACCGCGCCGGAAAAGCATGGTCCCGATTACAATGACTGTTACAAGCAAATAGAGCCAATGGGCTAATGTCATTTCCATTAATTTTACCCCTCCAAGTTTGTTTTGAATTTGGATTTCTCTCTAAGGCTGTCGTTAACTATTCTTGGATTACACGATCCCTCCCTCTGAAAGCGCTTTAACTAAGTGGTAAAAATAAACCGCCGTGCGACGGTATTTAAAATATAATATTTTGTATACCACTTTAAAGTGTTTAAAATATTCGTTATAATGGTTAATAATATAACACCCTATTTTCACTAAGTCAAATGATTTTGAAAATTCTTCTACAACAGCTATTGAAAAGGTGGGTTTAATGATGTTGAATGCAGGAATGATCGGTTACGGAACGATCGGTAAGGAAATCGCCTCTCTAATTTCAGAAGGTAAAGCAGGTAATGTTAGTTTACGGGCAGTTCTTACAAGAAACGAATATTATGTAAGTTCGCCCGATTGTTTGATGACGACCAATCCCGAAGCTTTTTTTAATAAGAAGCTTGATATTATCATCGAAGCTGCTGGTCATGATGCGTTACATACATATGGAGCAAAGGTGTTATCCTCAGGAGCCGACCTCCTTATCCTCTCAACTGGAGCCTTGGCGGATAACAAACTCTATGAAAGTCTGCATCAAATGGCCAAAACGAACGCTTGTAAAATTTACATTCCATCCGGAGCCATTGCCGGATTGGACAGGATTGCAACTGGCTCTTTAGGACAAATTGACGAAGTCAAGCTAATCACTAGCAAGCCGACGAAAAGCTGGTATGGTACGATTGCTGAGGAGCAAGTTGATCTGGAGGCTATCAACGAACCGCATTGCCTTTTTGAAGGAAGTGCCAGAGAAGCTGCGAAACTGTTCCCCGAAAGTGTGAATGCGGCGGCCACCTTGAGTTTTGCCGGCATCGGCTTTGAAAATACCAAGGTGCAAGTTTACATAGACCCGACCATCCAGCAGAATGTACACAAAATTGTGTCGGCAGGAGAATTCGGCAAGGTAGAGCTATCCGTTCAAAATAACCCGTCAAAAACCAACCCTAAATCAAGCCCGGTCGTTGCAATGAGCGTTGCCAAAGTTCTCGGGAATTTGACGAAAGAAATCGTGGTCGGGGTTTGACGGTTGGAAGTAATTCCACATCATTTTCCGATTACCCGAAAAAATAAAGGAATCAGGCTCCCTTAGATGGGTCTGATCCCTTATTTCCTACATGCTTGTTGAGATTTCCTTTTTACCAGTGCTAGCTTCGATATACGCATTTTTGGAGTTTTCAATGTGGATTTTCGTTAAATACTCCGCCATTTCCACTTCTCGGTTACAGATTGCCCTCATGATGGCCAAATGCTCTTCCATCGATTGTTTTGGCCACCCTTCCTTCTTAAAGCCCGTCTTTGCAAAGGCGCGGATGTAGTCCGTGAGTCCCCCCAAGATTTCATATAGCTTGGAATTTTTCGCAGCACTGTAGAGGAGATAATTCAATTCGCTATGCAGTTCAGCGTAGTCGACATCCGGACTTTTCAGCTGTTCTTCCACTCTTTCGATACAATCCGTAAATTTTTTTTCCATCTCTTCATCCAGCTTTTGAGCCGCAAGTTTGGCCGCCAAGGATTCCAAAGAGGACAGGATTGTGAACGTTTCTAATATTTCTTTTTGAGATATATCTGCAACCATGACCCCTTTTCTGGGGATGGTTTTTACAAATCCTTGGGATTCCAATCGAAACAGCGCTTCACGGATAGGCGTCCGACTTATTTTCAATTTATCTGCAAGCTCACGTTCAATCAGGCGGTCCCCTGTTTTCAATTCTCCTTCTAAAATCAGGTTTTTAAGATGCCTGTACGCTCTCTCGCGAATGGAGAGCAAATTTTCTTCTGTCCAGTTCGTCAAGATGTATCCTCCCTTCTTTGCCCAGTTCATTGTTCCTGATCGGTATACTAAATACAAATTATACTTGATTTTTCTGTAAATATCAAATAGTGGGTGTTTTTTACTTTACTTTTACTCGGCTGAGGACCTCGGTGATTACCTTTGCAAGCCGTTCAACACCCTCTGCTTTCGTTTCATTCAAAGCTTTTACCGGGAGCAATGGATCCAGTTCATTGACTACAGCTCTTAAATGGTAATCACCAATTGGCTGGAGAGATTTATTGGCGGCTCTTCCAGGGATAAGCGGCCCTTTTATTAAGTGAATGTTGCCCACCTGAGAAGCATCTCCCAGGCTCGCATCAATCGGGAAAATTAGTGGGGAAGCAAATTCGTTTTGTATTTTATTGAGGGTATCACTTAAATTCAAAGCATGGACAGGTTCATCCAATGTGCCAAATATATGAAACGGCGTGCCTTGTTCTTTAAGCAAGGTTCCTACAATGGGTCCCAAAGAGTCTCCTGTTGAACGGCGGGAACCGATGCAAAGGAAGATGATGTCCTTATGGGTGGAGGTACTGAGAATGTCACTGATCATATCAGCCATAGTGTCTATTCCGTTCCCTTTGACGGATATGGAGAACAGCCTGTTTGAGGCCTTCTTTTTTCTTTGTCCAAACAAAACACGCATCGATTCCCCTCCTCTAAAAGTATTATACCCAAGAACCATAGCAGTTCTCACCTTTAGAGATTGCCGGGTTTGGAAAAACAACCGGATTTTCCTTTTAATAAATCAAGACCGGCTCCCCGGCCGGTCTTCTTTTTTCCTATTTTTCATATAGTTGATTAAGGAGGTCTCATCCTTATGCAAATTGGAGTTGAGTTGATGACGCAAAGAGCGTGGACCATTTTACCCGGCGCTTCTTTTACCATCACCATTTTATGGGACCAAGTAAAAATGCCTTCCTCCATCGGTAAAGATATCTTTTATGAGGCAGGCATGATTCTCCCGGATAAAATTCTGACAGGGACCGGAAGAATCCATCATATTTCAGAGGTTACAATAAATCGCTTTGAACCTCTGCAATCCAAACATTGCCGCCTCGTTTCCTGTCCAAAAGATTCCCCGTCCACACTCCATTTGGACATTACAGTTCCAAAATCTGGTATGGTGGATACAATATACCAAACAACTTTTATAAAAATGTGGAAAAGAAAAGATAGCGCGACTCAGAACACTGTTCTTTACTTTGATCCACAATCTGTTCAACATATTAGAAACAACCAATTTCAGATTGATTTATCCCACTGGCTGAAACAAGGTAGTATATCAGACTAATATGGGTGTTAAAAAGTATACAACCAGAAATGCTGTGATCAGACGCATAACGATTCCTATGACTGCTGCCGTCATGGCCTCTTTTTCATTCAAATCGGAGTTTGCCGCCCAAATAACAGGGATTTGACCCAAGATAGTTGACAGCGGCAAACCAGAAGAAGCCAGTACAAAGGAGCCTATGACCAGACGCGGATCCATTGTTGCAGCAGTCTCCGACAATTGAGCCATTGCCAGCGTCGGTGTTGCCAGTATGGACAGGATCCCGGTTTCCGGATCAATATTCAGCGCCAGCAAACCTGCTGATAACGAAGATTCAATCGGCTTCCATACACCAATGTATTCCAGTATACCAATCACTGCGAACACTGCAGCCACCGCAGGGATAATCAAAAGAAATACCAATTCCGCTCCTTCACGGGCGGCATTGAACAGAGTGGGCAAAGGTCCTGTTGTTGGTGTGAACTTCGGGAGGTTTTCAATATCGACCGCTTTCGTATCACGATAAATCGTCTTTGACAAAATGAATGGTGCGACAACGACAGGCAGAAATACAGCCACGATGACAACCACAAATGCATTGACACCGACAGCGGTCAAGGCAAGCATCCCCAGCATGAAAGTGGAGAAGGACTGCTGCGACTGCACCATTGTAGCTACTGCGATTTTCTGCTCCGCTTTTGTGGCTCCTGAACGGACAAGTATTGGGCCTGAGATTTTTCCAGCTGCATTAATGTCCCCAAGGATATTATAAATGCTCGGAATCAGGACAGCCGAATTGATTTTCAGGAGCTTGGTGACCGGCAGAAATACGCGGATCAGGGCATCAGTAAATCCGAGCCTTTCCAGCGTTCTGCCAATTACAACACTAACGATGATGGTAACACCGACTGTTCCGGTTAAAAAGACTTCGACGACAACCGGAAAAACTTTATCCACCATCGCCGAAAACAAACCTGCCAATGTACCAGGGGAGATCATCATGACTGACAATGAGGCAATAATTAAAGCAAGGCCCACCAGTTCAATTTTTTCCCATTTCTTCTTTCGGGGAACCGGTTGGCTGACAGCTTCCTCCAAAGAAATTTCTTCTTTCGCAAGAGGCTTAATTTCACCCATTTTCATTCACTCCTTCATTATGATAACTCAGCAAGTTTCTTCTTTACCAAATACTTTGCCGCCATCTTCTCCGCATATTCCATCATCTGCGGTGTTCCAACTGCTCGTGCGGGCAGACTCGTTACCCGTTCTCTGAAAACGACCACCTCAACACCGGGAAGGAGCATGTCCAAGGCATAGGCGAGCGGTAGTCCATTTTCAAGAATTTCCAGCACGTGACAGTTTCCAACGAGAAAATTTAAGTTCAATTCTTCTGCTGTCCTGATCAGTTCATGCCCGTCGTAAACACGGCTGATTGAAGCAAGGACGGTATCGGCTTCCGGGTGCTCCTTCGCTGCCTGCCTCAGGTGATCAGGCGTAAATCCGGTATGAGGGAAAATATGAATGATATTGTTCACTGGATTTTCCCCCTCCCCCCGGAGAATTCTTCCACGAGTAACCACACTTGTTTCCGTCATGGCTGAACTTTTTCGAATTTCTTTTTCCAAGAAAAGCAGATTATTCTCCTCTTCCAAACCCATAAAGGAATGCAGGCGGTTCAAAATATCTTCAAGCGTATTTACACTAGGCAAGGCCTTTCCGACAAACAGGATGTTTCCTTCAAGTCCCCCGTATGAAATGTCGGTACGGTACACTTCATGTCCATGTAAGAAGGGGATACCGGGATGAAGCCCGTGAAATGCTTCGTGAAGTTCAAAAGCTGAAATGTTATAAAGGTCGAGATAATTTTTCAAAGTAACTCCACCGGAATTTGCCGCTTCAGCAATCGGATGGTGGGCTACAATGGCATCCACCCCGGTTGCACCGGCGAGTTCAATTGATCCCTCTGTCATTGTCATGGTTACAGCAATCTTTTTAACCTCCCTATTCCGGTCTCCATAAACCAAGCCTGGCGTTTCAATGATTTCTTTTCCCGGTAGGTTTGATGATTTCTTTATGACAAATGGGTGTTCCTGCTTGTACACTTCATTGAGTGATTGAATCACCCTTCCTCCTGTAATTTCATCCAATGCCTTTAAAACATCCTCGATAGTATGCATAAATTTTCCTCCCTTTGGTTTTTTAATATAAAAAAACGCCAGTACAAATCAGACAGATGTAAATCTGCAGATTAGCACTGACGGTTTTTATGCGCTCAAATGAGTTCATTTGACCAGTCAATCAGATTTTATTTGAAATATATTGGCAAACATCCTGATCAAGTACGATGATGGTTGCGGCAAGTTCCAAAAATGGATCATAGTCTTTTAAAATGGAAATGACCTTCATCCCGTACTTACTCTCTACCAATTCTTTAAAGTGCTCCTTATGGCTGTCAATAATGGCGACATCTGTCATGCGGGTAATTAAGCGATTAAATTCGTCCAAATGTTTAAGAGAAGGAATTCTTTTATGATTGGCGAAGATTAATATCTTATCCCCTACGATTTCAACTTTTTGACTTTTGACGCCAATATCGAACATGCGCAAATTGAGCTCATTGTAATCCTTTATCAGCTCCTGTTTAAAACGGCCCACAGCCAGTTTCATTCAGCTATCACCTTCTTCTGAATAAGAAGATTCCAAATACTTAAACAGTAATCTACCATACTATTTTTCTATTGTAAACCCTTACATCACGATTTTTTTAAAATTTGTATTTTATATACCATTTTCCATCAAAAAAAGATGCCTATAACCAAGCATCTCCTAAAATTACCGCTCTAAAAATTTTCCAATCGGCTCAACCTCGATGCCTGCCTTTTTCAAAGCTTCGGGAATGGACCTGGCGAATTCGAGAGCACTCCCCCCATCCCCATGAATGCAGACGGTTTCTGCCTGGATGGGAATGTCCCTTCCTTGAACGGTCTTCACTTTATTTTCTTTGATCATTCTGATCACCTGGCCTGTTGCCGTTTCGTGGTCGTTGATCAGAGCGTTCTTTTCGCTTCTGGCGGTGAGTGTGCCGTCATGCTGGTAGGTCCGGTCGGAAAAAACTTCGTTTGCTGTCCGGAGCCCGATTCTTTTTCCGGCTTTGACGAGTTCCGCTCCCGCCAATCCGAAAAGGATCAATTCCGGCTCGACTTTGTATACCGCTTCAGCGATGGCTTCCGCGAGTTTTGCATCTTTGGCGGCCATGTTGAAAAGGGCGCCATGGGGTTTGACGTGTTGCAGGGCTCCGCCTTCAGATTTGACGAACGCCTGCAAAGCTCCGATTTGGTAGACTACGAGATCATAGGCTTCTTCCGGAGAAATATTGATTTCCCTGCGCCCAAATCCTTGAAGATCCGGCAATCCGGGATGGGCTCCGACCGCCACATTTTTTTCCAATGCTTTTCTTACGGTTTTTTTCATTGTTGAAGGGTCTCCCGCGTGGGACCCGCAGGCGATGTTTGCAGATGTAATATAGTCCAGAAGCACTTCATCGTTTCCCACGATGAAGTTCCCAAAGCTTTCGCCCATGTCACAGTTGAGGTCCACCTTGTACATTCATTTGTCCTCCTGCTTCATTTTTAAAAGTATTCCTTGCTTCACTTGCTCTATGAGCTTTTCCCTTTCAATATATAAAACTTGCGCTTCTTCAGAAGTGATTTCAGTAAAAGAGATTCGCTCACCAGGCTTTGCCTGTGCCACAACCGGCAGATCGACCGACGCGATTTGCCCGATTTTCGGGTATCCTCCCACAGATTGGCGGTCCGCCATCAGAATGATCGGCTTTCCATCAGGCGGAACCTGGATGGTTCCGAAGTTGATGGCATCGGAAATCATGTCCCGCTGCTGTTTGAGATTCAAAGGCCGTCCCTCCAACCGATATCCCATTCTGTCAGATTGTGCAGTCACTTCGTATTCTTTTTGATAGAAGTCGATCTGGCTTTTTTCGTCAAACCAATCAAATTGCGGTCCCTTGATTGTCCGGATTGCCATAGGCTCCTCCATGGCTGGATAAACGTCATCAGCGACGCTCCAGCTGCTTGGGGTAAAATATCTGCTGCCAGCTAAACCTGTGTTTATTTTTTCCGAGACTTCTGAAGGAAGACCGAATGGGACCCTGTCTCCGGCCTTCAAAGCCCGGCCGTGATAACCGCCGAGCCTGGCCCTTAAATAGGTGGACTTGCTTCCCATCACTGTCGGAATGTCAAATCCGCCGGCTGCCGCCAAATAAGCCCGACAGCCTTTTTTCGCATATCTGAAGTCCAATTTTGCCCCTTTTTTTACAAAAACAGGCCGCCACATGGGTACTGGATTTCCGCTAATGGAAGGCTGCAAATCACCTCCGCAGATGGAGATCAGGGCGTCCGTCTCAAACTGGATTTTTGGCCCCATCAACGTCATTTCCAGCGCAGCTTCATTTTCCGGGTTGCCAACAAGCAGATTTGCCAGGCGGTGGGCCAGCTTATCCATGGCCCCGCTTACAATAATGCCATATTTTTGATATCCCGTTCTTCCCAAATCCTGTATCGTATCAAGCAGGCCTGACTTCAATATTTGAATCATGGCTGAGAATTCCTCCAATAATGGTACTCCTCCGTACTGATCGGTTTGAACTTGATTTTATCCCCTGCCCGCAGCAATGAGGGCTCTTCTTTTTCAGGCTGAAAAAGATTGAGCGGCGTTCTGCCGATCAATTGCCATCCTCCAGGTGTCTCGATCGAATAAATTCCGGTTTGGGTGCCGGCTATTCCCAACGACCTGGATGGGATTTTTTGTCTCGGCGTGGCCCGTCTTGGTGCGGCAATTTCCTCCGGCATTCCTCCCAGATAAGGAAAGCCCGGCGCAAAACCGAGCATGTAGACGAGATATTCCCCGCTGGAATGGATGTGAATGACTTCGTCGGGCATCAATCCGTTATGCTCTGCGACAAACGCCAAATCCGGACCGAACTCCCCGCCGTAACAGATCGGAAGCTCTACGATTCTCTGATTTATTTCGGAATCGATTGAACAGGCTGATAAAAGTTTTTGTATTTTATTGGAGATTGTTTCATACGGAAGCTCGTTTCCTTTTGCCAATTTGGCGGCTTGATATGGGTCATAATACAGCGTGACTGTTGTAAAAGTCGGTACATATTCAATCAGCCATTCTTGATTGTTTTCTTCCAAAACGCGGCTTACCATTTGAACTTTTTTCTGTGTCTCCGAATTAATTTCCGTGCCCAATTCGATGATGATCGCGTTGTCTCCGAGCATTCGCAGCTTGTAGTCCATGTCTTCACCCGCCTATTCATTTGGTACCATCTCTTTTTTGATCTGTGCTCCTATGAAAGCCTGTGTCTCGGATTTTGCAGAGATTTGCGGTACTTACTTATTAGAATTGAGAAATACTATTAACCTTGAGGCAAATATTAGCAACTTTTAATAAATACTCACGACTTCAAGGAAAATACTAACAACTTTTGAAAAATACTCTCAACTTCAAGGAAATACTATCGACTTTTGAAAGATACTATCAATTTTTCGGTTTTCGGTAAATGCTACTAACTTTAAAAATCTTGGCCAATTTTTCCGGCCCGAAGGCTTCGAAAAAATCGGATTCATGCCTTTATTTTATCATCAGCTGTTATTTCTTTGAACCTCCAACGACTAAGTCGAAGGATTCGCTAAGCAGTGCCTTACACTCTCTCCAACAATGTTTCCATTGCCCGGCTTTTCATACCGGCAAGCGTGACACGGTTTTTTTATAGATTGATACAGACATATTCCGGGTAAAGCAAAGGTAACTATGTCTTAATGAAAAATTCGATGCCATTTTCAGTCACTTTTTTATCGGACCATGGGTATGCCAGTTTATGACAGGGTATGCTAATTTATGACAAATTTTAAAAACTTCGTATCAAATGTTTGAATCGGACAGCTAACATTGTTATGGTTAGGCATGTTGAAAAAACGCATATATTGTTCTCCATTTCAGGAAGGGGAGAGTTCGTTTTGTGGAGTAAAGTCTCAAGTGTTTTTTGGGTATCGACTGCTATCTTAATGGTTGCTGTCGTTTTCGGTGTTGCCGCGCCTGACCAATTTGAGGCGGCTACATCCAATATAGAATCGGTGATCACCTCAGGTTTCGGTTGGTATTATTTAATTTTGGTTACGGTCATTGTCGTTTTCTGCCTTTTTCTTATATTCAATCCAGTGGGATCGATCAAGCTGGGAAAGCAGGATGATAAACCCGAATATTCCAAACCGACATGGTTCGCCATGCTGTTTTCCGCGGGCATGGGAATCGGTCTTGTCTTCTGGGGAGCGGCCGAACCGATTTCCCATTATGCGATCAATCCTCCCACTGCCGATCCCGGTACGGATGCCGCAATCAAAGAATCCATGCGTTTCACATTCTTTCATTGGGGGATTCATGCCTGGTCCGTCTATGCTTTGGTCGGCCTGTGCCTCGCCTATTTCAATTTCCGTAAAGACCGGCCCGGTCTGATCAGTGCAACACTAAGTCCCTTGCTGGGAAAATATGCGAACAGCAGGCTTGCGATGCTCGTTGACATCATCGCTGTTGCTGCGACCGTTGTCGGCGTGGCGACAACCCTGGGTTTTGGAGCAGTACAAATTAACGGAGGGCTTGCCTATCTATTCGGAATCCCAAACAATTTCGCTGTCCAATTGATCATTATTGTGATCGTGACAGCTTTATTTGTCATGTCGGCCTGGTCTGGCCTCAGTAAAGGGATCAAATATTTAAGCAATACGAATATGATACTGGCGGTTGTATTAACTGCGCTTGTTTTCATACTGGGCCCAAGCTTGCTCATCCTGAATCTGTTTACGGACACGATCGGAACTTACGTGCAAAATATTATTGCAATGAGTTTCAGAATTGCGCCGCTTGATCCAGGTCACCGGGAATGGATCAATAGTTGGACGATCTTTTATTGGGCCTGGTGGATTTCGTGGTCGCCGTTCGTCGGCATCTTTATTGCCCGCGTTTCCAAAGGAAGAACAATACGTGAATTCATGATCGGCGTCTTGCTCCTCCCAGTCATCGTCAGCTTTATTTGGTTTGCCGTCTTTGGAACAACGGCTATTGACGTTCAGATGTCCGGTGCTGCCGATCTGACAAAATACGCAACGGAGGAAGTGCTTTTTGCCGTCTTTAATGAAATGCCGTTTTCGACGGTTCTTTCAGTGATTGCCGTCATCTTGATCGGAATATTTTTTATCACCTCTGCAGATTCAGCCACATTTGTGCTCGGAATGCAGACGTCATACGGCTCCTTGACGCCGCCTAACAGTATAAAAGTGGTGTGGGGCTTCTTCCTTGCGGCGATGGCTTCCATTCTTCTATTCAGCGGCGGTCTGCAGGCATTACAGAACGCGCTGATCATTGCGGCATTCCCCTTTTCAATCATCATGATATTAATGATGATTTCCATCTATAAGATGTTTCGCCAAGAACGAAGAGAATTGGGGCTTCACAGGAAAAGAAGGGCTTGATGCGAAGCCCGGATTTTTCTTTTAATTGTGAGTTGCAGGAGCCTGCTGCCAGACAGCAAGCTCCTGCAACTCTTTTTTTCGGTTGTAAAATGATGCGACGCGACGGACTGGGAAGGTTCTGGTGCAGGACGCCAATCCTGAGCCTGCCGACGTCCGACGACGCCACAGGACGTTGCGGCCTGAGGCGGCCAGGCACCATCGAAAGGTCGGAATGTGGCAGCCGGCTTTTTTGAAATGGAGTGCTTATAAGAGAGTTGGAG
>NZ_VEKZ01000006.1:0-48352 GCF_007681465.1 Siminovitchia fortis | reverse complement strand
AGCGCTTATATGAGAGTTGGAGCGCTTATATGAGAGTTGGAGCGCTTATATGAGAGTTGGAGCGCTTATATGAGAGTTGGAGCGCAGGCCGCCGTCCCGGCAGCCTGCGCTCCAACTCGATCTTATTTTTTGTATCGCTTGTGAATGTTATTCTGTTTGTAAGTCGGTCTTGTAAATTCTTCCACCTCCATTGACAATGCGAGATATCTTTTTTCAAACAGGCCGGCAAAGTGCTCTTTCACGACTTCAAACAGTTTGTCGCACGCCGCCGTCAGCTGCTCTTCTGAACGGCCGCCGCCGATTTTCAGCGCGACATGAACGAATGCATCATCTTCCGATCCGTCGGCGACGACATAATCTTGCAGTTCGATGGCACGGGAGCGAATTCCCGCGATTGGAAAGACGCCGCCGCTGTCGATGAGCGACGCGTTGATTTTTTTCAGCAGGCCGCCGATTTCGGCTTCCTCTTTAATGTTATCCGTGTATTCAACGATGACATGAGGCATCTGCGATCCACCTCCTTATTTATTTGGCTGCACTTTTTTCAGGGCTGCTTTTTATGGAAAAAACTTCATCTCCAACGATCGTATTTTTTAACTGGCCAAGCCCTTCGACTTCCGTGATGACTTCATCTCCTGGAACGACGTCCACCGTTCCTTTCGGTGTTCCCGTTAAAATGATGTCATTTTCATCCAGTGTCATGAAACTGCTCAAGTATTCAATCAGGTAAGGAACGTCGAAAATCATATCCTTTGTTGTCCCTTCCTGTTTCAGTTCGCCGTTCACATAGGTGCGGAGTTTCAGATTCATCGGATCTTTTATATCAGCAGCATCCACAAACCACGGTCCGAGCGGTGTACATGTGTCGCGGTTTTTCACCCGGAGGTTCGGCCGATAGTAATTTTCCAGATAATCCCGAAGTGCGTAGTCGTTCGCGATTGTGTAACCCTTGACGTAATCACAGGCATCTTCGCGCTTCACATTCTTTGCTTTTTTCCCGATTATAACTGCCAGCTCGCACTCATAGTGCATGTATGTAACGTCTGCCGGCCGCCGTGTCTGCGCATTGTGGCCAATAAATGTATTCGGCCCTTTTAAAAAGACCAATGGCTCTTCAGGCGCTTTAAAAGCAAGCTCGCCTGCGTGGTCAGAATAATTCAATGCGAGAACGAATGTAGTTCTCGGTTCGATGGGAGGAAGCCATACGACTTCATCTTCGGAAACGATCCGGCCGTCTAAAAGTTCAATTTTTCCATCCTTTTCAACAGCATCGTGCACCGCGCCAAAGCAAGCTACCCGTGCGTGTTTCATGATGCATGACCTCCTTCAGCCAGCTTTTCCTCGGAAACGACTTTGTTCACCAAAGCTCCGATTCCGTCAATCTCAATACGGATTTCATCTCCGTCTTTTACGTGCGGCGACTGCTCGGGAACTCCGGCAAGTAATACGTCGCCTTTTCGAAGAGTCATAAATTCGGTTACATCTTCAAGCAAGACCGGAATCGAACGGATCAGGTTCTTCGTATTATTTACCTGCTTTAATTCCCCGTTGATGTAAACTCGGGTTTCCAACTCCCCCGGGTCCGTCACGTCGTCCTGGGAAACGATCCACGGCCCGATCGGACAGAATCCGTCGCGCGCTTTTTGCTTGATCGCAGGGCGGTAATAGCTTTCATGCGGAATGCTGACATCATTTGCAATCGTATAGCCCTCGATGTATTTGTACGCGTCCTCCGCTTTAATGCGGGTCGCAGTTTTTCCAATCACAACTGCAAGCGCGGCACCGGCCTCCAGCTCTTTTTCCCCTTCCGGCAGCGGAATGGGCTGATTGCATCCTGATAATGTATTGGCAGGCTTGATATATAAAATTGGAGCTTTCGGTGGCTGCTTATAAGGTGCCTCATTGAATTGCTCTTTCATTTCATCGTATTTCCCCTGATAGTTCAACAGCACGCCGTAAACCGTTCCTTTCACCGGCGGATTCCAGGAAACATCTGAAACAGGCTGCTTTTGTCCGTGCAGTTCAACTGTTGCATCATTCGTATTTGCCTGGATTTCATCCCAAACGCCGAGCCCATGAAGGCTCGCTTTTACAAGACTCATATTCTCACCCCTTATTTTCTTCGCGGAAATTGGTATTTCTGTTAACCGGGGGTATTTCTGTTATCCGTGGGCATTTCCGACTATCCGCGGGTATTTCCGATTATCCACGGGTATTTCCGATTATCCGTGGGTATTTTCCGTTATCCGCGGGTATTTCTGCTTACCCTAGCTCAGCCGGACCTTTGTCCCTTTTAGAGGCTGGCTTCTGCAACTTATCCACTTCGCCCCGACAGAAACATCCCGTCCGCCTTCCGAAAAACCTTGAAGACGAGCGGGATCCCTTTTAAACGACTTTTCTATATTTACCTTCGAAGAATCCGAGCGCCTCACCATCTGTGACACGGAGATCGGTCACTTCACCGATGTATAGTGTGTGGTCTCCTGCAATCACGGATTCATGGACGTTGCACGTCAGGTTGACAAGGGCATCCTTGATGACCGGCAGTTCGTTGAACGTATCGAACTCTATGTTTCTTTCTTCTTTGACCTGGCCGGCAAAGTAAGCGGAGAGATCCTGCTGGCCCTCATTCAGCACGCTGACGGCGAATTTGCCGGATTCTTTGATGAGTTTGTTCATGTTCGCTTTTTCTCCGATGGAAATGAGGACGAGCTTCGGGTTCAGGGATACCGACATGAATGCGTTGGCCGTCATGCCGTGCACGTTTTCCCCTACTTTCGTTGTAATCACTGTCACTCCCGTTGCGAATTTTCCCATGGCTGTTCTAAACAGGCGATCTTCCATTCGACTCTCCCCCTTTTGTAAAAATTCCCCTTATCCCTAAACTTTATATCACAAATTCAGGCTTGCGCTTCGCAAGTTTCGGCTGCTTCAATGGCACTTCCTTGCCGCTGATGACATCCAGGACAACAGATGCTTCGTTGAACCAGCTGTCCGGTGCTTCGTGGCCCCAGAATGTCTGGCGCATCGGGTCGTCGATATCCCAGCGGATCGGCTTGAAGTCCGGGTCGCTTGTCAAATAGTCGCCGCTGTACAATTCGAGACGGTGTCCGTCCGGATCTCTCAAATAGAGGAAAAATGCGTTGGACAACCCGTGGCGTCCAGGCCCTCTTTCGATGCTTTTTCCGTATCCTGAAGCTGCCAGCACATCGCACGCATGGATCAATGCGAGCGGATCAGGAAGCCAGAATCCGATATGGTGCAAGCGCGGCCCTTCGCCATTCATGAACGCCTGGTCATGGACGGTCTGCTTGCGGTGAAGCCATGTTGCCCATACATCGCCCTCTTTTGTATCCGTATACTCCGAGCAGGCAAATCCCAAATCCTTCATGTAGAAATCCTGCGCCTTTTCCACATCTTCCACCATGCAGTTGAAATGGTCGATTCTTTGGATGCGCGCTCCCTTATACAAGTCATAGCGCTGAAGCAACCGCTCTGCATGATCCATTTTTGCAAAGAATTCCAGGGGCAGGCCCGAAACATCCTGTACGCGGAGTGCACGCCCGAG
This sequence comes from Siminovitchia fortis, assembly GCF_007681465.1. Taxonomy (NCBI): domain Bacteria; kingdom Bacillati; phylum Bacillota; class Bacilli; order Caryophanales; family Bacillaceae; genus Siminovitchia; species Siminovitchia fortis. The sequence goes on along the minus strand of NZ_VEKZ01000006.1, from coordinate 44,784 downwards.
GGCATGCTGTTCCCCTTCTTTCAACCATTTTGTCTGATATCCTTTTGCTGTAAAAAATTCATCCAGCGCATCCAGGTCAGCGTCTGATGCCACCTTATAGCCAAGCGCTTCCACAACCGGCTTCTCCGCTTTTTTCAAGTGGATGCTGTGATGGTTATGCTCTTCGAGTCCTCTTAAATACAAATTCTCTGAATCTGATTCCGTTTCAATAAAACCGAGTGTATCAACGTAATATTTTCTTGAAGCTTCCAGGTCAGTCACATGCAAAACTGTGCGTGCGCAGCGAATGATATTAAAATCCATCAGAATTTTACCCCCTTATGCTTTTATAAAATCCGGCTTGGATGATGGTTCCTTTTTAAGAAACTCAGAAACGAAATCTTTATATTTGTCTTTTTCGTATCCGTTGAAATAAGTCATGCCCATGCGGATCGGATCTCCAAAGAAGTAGTATTCGTAATGCGCCTGTCTTGCCCCGAAAGCGCTTAATGTCATATCCCATGCCAATCTGAACAGTTGGACACGCTCGTAGCCGTTCAGGTTTTTGCCTTGGAGTCCGCGGTCAAGGATCGCTCCGATGTCTTCATTTTCGAAGTCGGCCTGTGTCGGGATGCCCATCAGGCCGGATGCGCCAAGGATTCTTACAATCTCAACAAGGCGCGGGTAGATGCGCGGGTACCAGTTGCGCGCTGCGTCAAGCGCCGCAAAATCAGGTGTCATCATGCCCCATTTATCGATTTGCGCGTTGTGCTCCGCTTTGTACATGTGGGAACGCATCGTTTCAAGCACCAGCATGATTTCGGCGCCTTTATCCTGTACATGCTGGAATTGGTCGATTCCGATAGCATCCATGATGCTGAGTGCGACACCAAGGATGAACTCTGTTTTCACGATATTTTTAGCAACAACCTGATGTGACATATGGACAACCGCGTTTGTTTCTTTAAAAGTCCTGTTGCAAAGGCTGGCGTTTCCACAGACGAAAACGCGCTCCCAAGGAACAAAGACGTTATCGAATGAAACGATGGCATCCCCTTCTTCAAAGCGGGAGGCAAGCGGGTGATCCCAGGTTGACTTGCCATAGTCGAATGCTTCACGACTGAGGAATTTCAGCCCTTCCGTGTTGTTCGGAATGGCAAAAGCAAGTGAGTATGGATCGTCCTTTGTATCGGATTTATTGACCGTAGACGGGAAGACAATCAACTCATCGGTGATGCCGCCCTGCGTTGCCAGCAAACGGACACCGTCAACAATGATTCCATCGCTTCTTTTTTCCACAAGGTGAAGGGCCACGTTTGCATCTTTCTGCTCCGCCTGTGCTTTCGCACGGTTCACTTGCGGGTGGATCAATGTATGAGTCAGGCTCAGGTCGTTTTCACGTGCATATTCGTAATATTTTCTTGCGTTTTCAGCAAAACTCGGATCTGCTTCCGCGAAGAAGTCTGCTGCTGCACCGGTCGCCATCACTTCAGCGTTCATGTAATCCGGCGCGCGTCCCATCATGCCGCCTGATGTACGTGCCCATTCCTGGATCGCTTCACGGCGTGCAATCAGATCATCGATGGTTTCAGGGATTTTATAAGTCATCCCGACTTTATCCCCGGTTGTCGGAGATGTATAGAGCATCTTTTCAGGTTTTTCATATTGCAGATCGTACAAGCGCGCCATGGAGCGTGTGACACCTTTGAAAGCAGGGTGCTCCGTGACATCGTCGACTCTCTCTCCATGAATGTAAACATTGTTGTTCGCTTTCTTTAATCGTTCTAAATACTCTTTTCCTGTTTTTGCCGGCATTTATATTCACTCTCCTTATGATCACTTTCCGAACTGCGGAATATGGTGGTCGCCGATAGCGACGTGAATGACTTTTGGTTCCGTATAGAATTCGAGGATGGCGTAATGCCCGCCTTCGCGTCCGATGCCGCTCGCTTTCGTCCCGCCGAACGGAATTCTGAGGTCGCGCACATTTTGGGCATTGATCCAGAGCATTCCTGCATCAACCGCCTGTGCAACGCGGTGTCCCCGTTTGATGTCGTTCGTCCAGACATAACCTGCCAAACCGTATTTCACATCGTTTGCCGCCTGAATGACCTCTTCTTCCGTTTCGAACTCAATGACGGCCATGACCGGTCCGAAAATTTCTTCCTGCGCGACTCTCATATCATTTGCCGCATTTAAAAGCAGCGTTGGAGGTACGTAGTTTCCTGCTTTGAATTCCTCAGGAACCGTACCCTGGATCACTTCGCATCCTTCTTCTTTGGCGATCTCGATATAGCCTTTTACTTTTTCAAAATGGCCTTTGTCAATGAGCGGCCCCAATTGGGTGGAAGGATCCATCGGATCTCCGACTTTAATGTTTTGAACTCTTTGTTTCAGAGCTTCGACGAATTTGTCTTTGATGTTTTTGTGTAAAAACACCCTGGAGTTCGCTGTGCAGCGTTCGCCGTTAAAAGAGAACAATCCCCATACGGCTGCATCAAGCGCGCGGTCGAAATCAGCATCGTCAAACACGATCAACGGTGATTTTCCGCCAAGCTCCATGGAAGTCTTTTTCAACGTGTCAGCTGAATTTTTAATGATGACGGATCCCGTCACGGTTTCACCTGTGAAAGAAATCGCTTCCACTGAAGGGTGGGCTACAAGTGAAGCTCCTGCTGTCTCCCCGAATCCGTGAACGATGTTGAATACGCCTTCAGGAAGCTCCGCTTTTTGAATGATTTCAGCCAGTTTATTCGCCGTAAGCGGTGAAAGCTCCGCCGGTTTTAAAACAACGGTGTTGCCGGTTGCAAGCGCCGGTGCAACTTTCCATGTCGTCAGCATGAACGGTGCGTTCCATGGTGTGATCAATCCGACAACGCCAAGCGGGTTGTATACGGTGTAGTTGACGAACTCGCTGTTTTGCATGTAAGCTTCTCCGTGCATTCTTGTCTGCACCATGCGGGAATAGAAACGGAAATTCTCGGCAGCGCGCGCGGCCATGTTCCTTGTCTGCGCGATTGGAAGTCCTGTATCAAGGGACTCAAGATATGAAAGCTCCTCGGCCTCTTCATCGATCAAATCTGCGATTCTTTCAATATATTTCATGCGCTCGGAAACTTTCATTTTACCCCAACGGCCTTCTTTAAACGCTTTATTGGCCGCTTGGACAGCTTTATCGATATCTTCTTTTCTTCCCTCTGCCACACGGTTGATTGTTTCGTTTGTGAATGGGCTCGGGTTATCAAAGTAGACTCCGCTTTCGGATTCTGTGAATTGGCCATTGATAAATAGCTTTACATCGGGCTGCCTGGTGTGTTCGCGTACCTTTGCCTGTTCTGCTGTTTTTTGTGCCAACATAGTCACCTTCCTTAAAGATTCTCGTTTCAGGGAGAGAGCGGGTTTGCAAAACCCGCCGCAATTCTTTTTGTCTGAAAGTATATGAAATTAGCTCTTTACTTCGTCTTTCAGTTCGATTCCATAGTTTACAAGCACTTCACGAAGCTCTTTTTGCAAAGCTTCAGATGGAATATCCATCGGCTTGCGCAATACCGGCTTGATTTTGCCCATCATGCCAAGAGCCGCTTTTGCCACTGAAGGGTTTGTGTCTTTAAAAAGAATGTCGTTCAGTTCCATCATCTCAAAGTGCATGTCCTGTGCACGTTTTACATCACCACGTGCCCACGCGTTGTAAATTTCGGCAACCGGTGCCGGCGCGACGTTGGATGTGGCGCTGATGTGGCCGGCTCCGCCAATCGCAAGCATCGGATAGCAAAGAAGCTCGATTCCCGAATACAGGTTGAAGTCGCGGCCGGCTTTTAACAAGACGCGGTTCACATGTTCGAAGTCTTTATTGGATTCCTTGATTCCGATAATGTTCGGGCAGTCCTCGGCAAGGCGTGCAATCGTTTCCACTTCAAGGTTGACTGCTGTCCTTCCGGGGATGTTATAGAGGATGATCGGAATGTCAACTGCATCGGCGATTGTTTTAAAATGTTTGTAAAGCGCGTGCTGGTTCGGCCTGTTGTAATAAGGCACAATGACCATCGCCCCGTCCGCACCCATTTCCTGGGCAGCTTTCGTCAATCTCATCGCTTCGTTATGGTTGACGGATCCTGTTCCAGGGAGAAACGGCACACGACCTGCGACCGCTTTCATCGCAGTCTCCATGACAAGCTCTCTTTCTTCGACCGTCAAGGAACTGGGCTCGCCGCTTGTTCCGGTAACAGAAATTCCGTGGCTGCCGCTTTCAATCTGCCAATCAATCAATTTTTTAAACGTTTCCAAATCAAGGCTTTCATCTTCATTAAAAGGAGTAATAACCGGAGCAATGGACCCTCTGAATCTTTCTTTTGCTTCTTTATAAGATGGCATATTCAAGTCCTCCTATATAAAATTATTTTAAATGCTGATTAATTTTCTGAACAATTAAATCATATACGATTACATATATCATGTCAAACACTTTTTAAAAAGAACAATAGAAACCGCTTACATTTTCTTTTTAAAAACAAGAAACAGACCTCACGCGTACTGTTTCTCAACTTTCCAACGTATTTTCCATTCTCATGGAACGGCGTCTTTCAAAATCTTCCGCTGTGCGTAGTTTATGCGTACGAACCAATTCCTCGACCGTTTGCGGATCCGCTTTTTTCTCAAGCAAAGAGATGATTTCTTCGTGTTCCTTGATCGATTCCTTCACCCTTCCGGAATACAGCGTAGATCCGATTCCCCTGATGGAGTCCAGGCGTTTCCATAAGTTCCGGATATTTTCGATCAAAACCTTGTTTGGGCTCTCCTCGTATATGAGCTGGTGAAACTCTGCGTTCAGTTTGGCATACGCAATGATATCGAAATCTTCCAAAGCCTCCTTCATCTGTTTGTTTTTTTCTTTCAGCTTCATGATCTTGGCAGCCGGGAAATTTTGCGAGCAGGATGCCACTGCATACCCCTCAAGGACAGCAAGAACCTGGAGATTCTCGTAATACTCAGACTCATTGATCGGCGCCACAACCGGCCCGATATTGTGCTTGTATTCGATCAGCCCCTCCGCTTCAAGCTGGCGGATCGCTTCCCTTATCGGTATGGAGCTCGTCTGCAATTCCCTTGCCAGCTGATCAATCACAAGCCTTTGGCCGGGTACATAAACCTTTTCTACAATCCTTGACTTAATAATCCGATAGGCTCTTTGTTGTTTATTCTCTTTCTTCATCATGCTTTTATCATATGTAAAATCATATATGAAGTCAAGGGGAAGTGAGAGGGCGCTTAGTTTCGGGCGGAGGAACGCTCTGATTTCATTCATATCGCAGTCTGCTGTCAATGGACGCCGCGGTTGGACAAAGAAAAATGGAAATAGCCTGATTTGCCTATTTAATTTGTTCGGCGGGGGCCTGCCTTAAAAGTAAAAATACCTGGATCTAGGCGCCAGGTATTTTTTCCGTTAATTATAAGTATTACTATGCTGAAACAATTGTATTTGTTTCAATTTTAGTTACTGAAATCATGCCCATCGCATCCATGACACTTTGAATGCGTTCGATTGTTGCACCAAAATACTCATTTTTTTCGTCCCGAGAAACTTGGGATGGTGAGACTCCTAATTTTTCTGCTAATTCCTGTTGTGACATACCAATGTAAATTCTATAGGCTATAAGCGTTTTACCTATCGTTTGGAGATTAAATACAGGTCCGAACTCCCCGCGCTTAATCTGCTCGTAATATTCAACCTCTTCTTTCAGTTGCTCATGAAAAGTAATATATGGCTGCATGGCTAGCTCAATATGATCTTCCTCTAGGCCCATTTCTAATAATTTCTCTCTTTTTTCCTTAATAAATATTTTGTCCTGTTTAAGTTTCTCAACAGCTTGCTTATAAGCACTCTCTGTTTTAATCATGTAAAAATCACGCACCTTTATGTTTTTAAAAGGTTATTTAATAGGGATCTTAATAAGCCGCTTAACTATCTATTATTTTCACGATGCCTTTTGGTCTAAATGTATCTCTTGTCTGCCTAAAAGCGGATGGGAATAACAAATCATGTCCATATTGATCCTGAATTCCGGAAAATTGACCGTAATGCGGATATAGCTCTACGCGGTATTTATGCCACATCGGCAATTGTTTTTTTGTGAAGCCTTTGTATGGCCTTCTGCTTTTGTTATCCCAAGTCCAAATTTTATCCGGTTCAAGAATATTCAATTCTCTTACTAGTGTGGGCAAATCCCGGACATCACATTCAAAATAGCCATCAATATCATTTGGGTGTGCTTTATCTTCTACAAAAGATCCATCGATATAAATTTCAGTAATGCCTACTTTCCAAAGCTGATTTACCATCAGTGATAAATTTTCAACTAAAAAAAGTCTCCATTCCTTATCCCAAAGCTTTTCATCTTTTGGTCCATTCACCAAAAACGATTCCTTTAACTGATCAATGGTATATTCATGATCACCGGGGGCTAATAAACCAAAATGATTAAAGTCCATTTTCGCCGTCCATCCCCTTTTATTAACTTATATGTTAAGTTGACATATTTGTTATTTTTATTTTAACACATGAAAATTATTCGTTCAAATTGTGATTTCAATAATCCGATAATTAAATTCTGTTTGGGACCCGTCATACAATTTGCCCACAATCTACGTTAAGAGGGACTGTCCCCAAAAAACAAAAAAAGCCCCCCCTCTTAAAGCACAAAAAAGCGCCCTCAACAGCGCTTTTTTTCGTCATGCTTCTTCGTGATTTAACTCTTTTTCGTTGGCTTCTGCAGTCGCTTCGTCTATGATTTCTTTGAACACCTCGACGAAGTGGATTTGGTGTCCGTCCGATTCAGTGACTTTGAAAGCAAAGCCATCGGAATGGAGGGTTTCCCCTTCCAGCACATCAAATTTTTTCGATAAAATCCACCCGCCAAGGGTGTCGACGTCTTCGTCGGAAAGTTGCGTTCCAAGCAGGTCGTTGACGTCCGGTATCAGTACTTTTCCGCTGAAAATAAAGTGGTCTTCTCCTACCCTCGTGATATCTTCCACCTCATCCGCATCAAACTCGTCCCTGATCTCCCCAACAATCTCTTCCACAATATCCTCAACAGTGACAAGGCCCGATGTGCCGCCGTATTCGTCGAGGAGGATAGCCATATGTGTATGCTCCTTCTGCATTTTCAGCAGCAGGTCGCGGATTGGAATCGTTTCAATTACATGGATGACCGGCTTGATAAATGCTGATATCTCCAGTTCGCTGTCCGAATCCCTGTTTTTGATTTGCTCCAATAAGATATCTTTTATATTAATCAACCCGATAATATTGTCTTTATCGCCTTCATGTACGGGATATCGGGTGAATTTCACATCCTGGATCACATCCACCCAATCGTCAATCTCTTCATCAGTTGAAAATGTAACCATTTCCGTACGGGGAACCATAATTTCTTTTGCAACTCTGTTATCAAATTTAAAAATATTGGTCACATATGTCAGCTCTGTCTGATTGATCTCTCCGCTTTTAAAACTTTCAGAAAGTATAATTCTGAGCTCTTCTTCTGAATGGGAAACTTCATGCTCTGATACCGAATGAAGGCCAAAAATTTTCACCATCAAGCGGGCAGAACCGTTCAGCACCCAGATGAACGGGAAAGCAATCCGGTAAAACCAGATCAGCGGCTTTGCAGTCATTAAGGAAATTTCTTCCGCTTTTTGAATAGCCACTGTCTTAGGGGCCAGTTCACCGACGACAACATGTAAAAAGGTGATGATCAGAAAAGCGATTGTGATTGAAAGTATATGGGTGACAGCCGGTCCGAGCTCCATTTTTGCAAACAAAGGATCGAACAGCGATTTGACGGCAGGCTCACCCAGCCACCCTATTCCCAGGGCTGTGATCGTAATCCCGAGCTGGCACGCCGATAAATATTCATCCATATGTGTGATGACATGCTTTACCGCCTTGGCAGCAGGTTTTCCTTCCTCGATCAACTGGTCAACGCGGGTACTTCTGACTTTTACAATAGCAAATTCAGCTGCTACGAAAAAAGCAGTCAATGCGATCAATAATACGATTAAGAGTAAACTGACAACGTCCAAATGGTTCGCCTTTCAAAAAAAGGCGCACACCTCCCAAGAATTAAGTTTGCCTGTCCGCCTTTTGGCCGAACACACTTTTATAAAATATTATACTATACGTTTTCTTAAGTTCATATATTTAATGCAGGCATGATTTTCGACAGCCGCGTAGGAATGGCGAAAAAAAAAGCGTCTAATAGTAAGAGTGGACAAGTCTTGAAGACCGCATTCGGAAATCTCCTGTTTTCTTTTTCGACTTTTACATGTAAAATGAGGCCAGTGATTTGAAAGTGAGGAAATAATAGAAATGAGCATCTGGGAATTCATTGTTGCACTAATATTGGGTTTTGTTGAAGGCATGACAGAGTTTGCGCCTGTTTCGTCGACAGGCCATATGATTATTGTTGATGATATTTTATTAAAATCGGAAGAGCTGCTGAAGTCAAAGGAAGTGGCCAATACGTTCAAAGTGGTCATCCAGTTAGGCTCCGTTCTGGCGGCGGCCATCGTTTTTTGGCCGAGGATTTTGAGCTTGATCGGAATCAGGACTGCGAATTCACCCGCACCGGAAGAGGGACATTCCCGTCTTCGTTTGACGCACGTAATCGTCGGCTTGATTCCAGCCGCCATATTGGGATTTACATTGGAAGATTTTATCGATAAATACCTATTTTCCGTGGAGACAGTTTTAATCAGTCTCGTGGCCGGGGCGATTTTAATGGCGGCGGCCGATTGGAAAGCGAGATCCTCTTCTTCGGCGACGGAAAGAACAAGCCTTGATGACATTTCAATCAAGCAGGCTTTTTTGATCGGCCTTTTCCAATGCATCGCCCTATGGCCGGGCTTTTCCCGATCAGGCGCCACGATTTCAGGCGGGGTGCTGCTCGGATTGAAGTACCGTGCCGCGGCAGATTTCACCTTTATTATGGCTGTGCCGATCATGTTCGGGGCGAGCGCCGTCTCTTTATATAAAAAAATGGATGTTCTCACCGTAGACGTCATTCCATTTTTTGTTGTCGGTTTTATCAGCGCCTTTGTTTTTGCGTGGCTGTCCATCCGTTTCTTCCTGGCATTGATCAGCAAAATCAAGTTGATGCCTTTTGCAATTTACAGGGTTGTCTTGGCTGCGGTGATTTTGATAATTTACATCAATATCAAATAGTGTGAGGGGTCAGGCCCGGGGGCCTGTCCCCTCATATTTTATTCTTGCCGCCGCTCTTTCCGCATACATTTATCATATGACTTGTTTAGGAGAGGATGTTTATGATCATTCATGTTGTCAGCAGCGGGGAGACGCTATCCGGGATCGCCCGCCGCTATGGCAGCAATGTTTCTCAAATTGCAGCGGCAAATGAATTGCCTGACCCTAACCGCCTCACTGTCGGCCAGGCCCTTGTTGTTCCGATTGCGGCCCGTCAGCATGTCGTCCGGAGCGGGGAAACGCTTTGGCAGATCGCCCAAAGGTATGGTGTCTCGCTGGATGCCCTTGTACGGGTAAATCAACTGGCAAACCCGAATATGCTTAAGATTGGTACTGTCCTGGTTATCCCTGCCCGTATCCATACTGTTCAATCAGGTGAAACTCTCTGGCAAATTGCCCAGCGATACGGAACGACTGTACAGGAAATTGTAAAATTGAATAGGATTCAAAATCCGAATCTCATTCAAACAGGTGCTGTGTTGACGATTCCTTTTCCAAAGCCTGTCATTGATGTGAATGCCTATACCATCAATATGGGCGGGACCGGCGCCGGGGAAGTCCGGGAAGTGGGGCGGCACCTTACGTACGCATCTCCTTTCGCCTATATCATGAAGGCGGACGGAACCCTCGGATCAATCAACGATACACCCATCATTCAAGCAGCGATTGAAAGACATGTCGTTCCGATGATGTGTATCACAAATTTCACAGCCCAAAACCCCGGAACAACGCTGGCTCATACGATTCTTTCTAATCCTGCTCTCCAAGAACGGATGCTGACAAATATCATCAATATCATGAATGAAAAAGGCTACCGCTTATTGAACGTCGATTTTGAGAACGTACGGCAGACGGACCGGGAATTGTATAACCAATTTCTTCAACGTGCGGTCGACCGCTTGCATCCGCTCGGATATTTTGTATCAACAGCCTTGGCCCCTAAAACAAGCAGTGAACAGAAAGGACTTTTATATGAAGCGCACGATTATGAAGCGCACGGCCGAATTGTTGATTTTGTCGTGTTGATGACCTACGAGTGGGGATACCGCCTTGGACCGCCGCAGGCAATTTCTCCGCTCAACCAAATCCGGAGGGTCATTGAGTACGCCGTTACTGTCATTCCAAGGAATAAAATCATGATGGGGTTCCAACTATATGCCCGCGACTGGCTGCTTCCCCATGTTCAGGGACAGGAAGCCGAAACGTTTGATATGCAGGAAGCCGTCCGCCGGGCATTGCAGTACGGTGCCGCCATCCAATATAACGAAAGGGCGCAATCCCCGTTTTTCCGGTATACGGACGGACAAGGACGCCGCCACGAAGTATGGTTCGAGGATGCGCGCAGCGCCCAGGCAAAGTTCGATTTAGTAAAAGAGTACGGATTACGCGGAATAAGCTATTGGGTCCTCGGCTATCCGTTTCCGCAGAATTGGCTGCTGCTTGAGGATAATTTCATTATTAGGAAAATGTAGCCGTCCGGAGGCCTCCTCTCCGGCTTTTTTCATGTAACCGGTTTTTCCATAATTTTAGTTGCATCAGCTCGCGGGTCTTCCCCTGCATTTAAAAAAAGAACAAATGCAGCACATACGGTTGCAAGCCAAGCGATGACCAGAAGGCCTGCAAGGATCGGCAGCAAGGAGAGTTCAAATACAGGTCGGCCCAGCACCGTTTGAACCCCTATCAATAAAATGGCAAGCATCCAAGCGATGCTTCCACCATGGATGAGTCTTTTTTTCAAATGGTCCCTTCCTTTAACTTTTTCCAAAAGCCAGCCGGACACAATCAATGTTTGCAAGGCATGAAATCCCATCCCGTGCAGCACGATCAGGTTTCCTGCACCTCCAACAAATCGGCTTTGCAGCAGGGCCATGCCCACACCTGCGAGATTGGCAGCAAATACGGATAAAAATGCATAACGGATGCCGAGTATGAGAAGCGGCCTATGCGAAACTTTGAAAAATTGAATCAAAAGCAAGACACACAAGGTTACGAGCAATAATGAAACAACGCCAAAGGCCATTCCGGCAATCGCATCAACTGCGCCTCCCTCACGTGAAAACCGGGGATTCAAACCGCGGAAATGCTGAATCGTTTCGATAGCATAAGCATACAGAGATGAGAAGATGAACAGCCACCGGACCGTCCTCCTTTTCCTGTGACTGAACCCGGCCAACGGCAGAACCGCAGCAATCGAAAGAATAAAAATACCGATAGCAGCGTTAAACGAAAATGCATTCCCCAGATCACCTTCAGGCAAAACAATAGGCCCACGTATGAGAATGGCCGAACCAGTTAGTGCCGCGAGCAAAAAACCTATCAACCCAGCGATGACAAGCCCTTTTTCTCCATTGAACATTAGTTTTCACCCTTTCTTCTTATTTATCAATCAATAAATATTATTTCAAAAAAAGAAAGCTTCATCACTTTCTTTTTTTACTTAATGAGTTCCGGTAAATCCAATACTTCCGCAACCGTGATCAGCAAGCCTGTGCCAATAAAATGTGCCGCTGTCTTTTTGGCCTCAGGAATTCCTGCTCTCTCAAATTTTTGCGTCAATGCATCAAGCATGGTTTGGTGCAATTTGCGGACATGCTCCCTGATCCCTTCTTCTGGAATCGAGTGAGCCTGCATGATCAGCAATACCTCATCCCGGTGAGTCCCGATAGTTTCCGAGAAAGCGCAGCCCATCGCTTCAATCAACTGATCGGCAGGTGCTGCCACTTCGGCAAATGTATCATAAAGCCGGCTGAACGCACGGTCGATCACCGTTTTGAACAGCTCCTCTTTATTTTGGAAAAAATGGAACACATATGGCTGTGTTACGCCGGTTGCCTTTGCCACCATTGCGGTAGTCGCTTTATAGTAGCCCATCTCTGCAAAAATTCCTACGGCATTTTCTATGATCAGTTCTTTTTTATCTTCTTTTGCCATGTGATCATCCTTTTTTTATTTATTAATAAATAAATATTATAACGGATACAAATTTATGTCAAACAAAAAAGAAACGCGCAACGAATAGACTGCACGTCTCTTTATTCATTTTCCTTCTCCTCTCCCTTTGCCTTAACCAATAATAATTTGTCGAAGGAACAGGTGAAATTCACATCTTTCCATATAAGGGGCCTGTCCCCCACTGGGGTAACGCGTTAAAGTGCTGGGGGACAGGCCCCAAATTCTTTTCCAAACTTGACCCCCGTCAAGGAGCCAATGGCCAAAAGACCTTAAAATAAGGATAGAAAGAGATATCAACAACAAAAACAAGGAGGAATTTTAAATGAAAACCGTTAAATTCCAAATGGAAGCTCTCACTTGCCCATCTTGCATTAAAAAAATCGAGGGAGCACTCAAAAAACAAAAAGGCGTTCAGGAAGCAAAAGTGCTGTTCTATTCCAGCAAAGTCAAGGTGATTTATAACGAAGCAGTCGTTTCAGCAGACAAACTACAAGGAATCATCACAAAGCTTGGCTATCCCATTTTATCCAAAAAAGTTGCCTAAGGAGGGAGAATCATGACCGGACAAACGAAAGCCCGCATCGCAGCGGTCACCGGATCGCTGCTCGCGGCAGCTCTTCTTTTCCATTTGACAGGACTCGGAGAATACAAGAGCTATCTATTGATCCTTTCCACCGTGATTGCCGGCTATCCCATCGTAATCAAAGCGGTTCAGTCACTGCGCATGAAAGCTTTCAGCATTGAGCTGCTCGTATCCATTGCTATTATCGGAGCGCTTTTTATCGGCGAATATGTAGAGTCTGCCGTGGTGTCTTTCCTATTTTTATTCGGAGCTTATCTGGAAGCCCGCACTTTGGAAAAAACGAGGTCTTCCCTTAAATCCCTGATCGACATGGCTCCTATGGAAGCCACCGTTCTCCGCAACGGCGAAAAGGTCACCATCCCTGTGGATGAAGTGAAAGAAGGCGACCGCGTCTTTATCCAGTCCGGAGAAAAAGTGGCGGTGGACGGAAGAGTTGTTACAGGTTCTGCTTTTATCAACGAAGCAGCCATCACCGGCGAATCCTCTCCAGCTGGTAAAAAAGCCGATGACAAAGTATTCAGCGGAACAATCATCGACAACGGCTATATCGAAGTCATCGCTGAAAAAGTCGGCGACGATACAACGTTCGCCAAGATTATCGAGCTTGTGGAAGAAGCCCAGGAGTCCAAAACGAAAACGGAAAAATTCCTTGAGAAATTCGCCAACATTTATACACCAGCCATCGTCATCCTGTCGATCATCGTCTTTATTTTTACAAGAAACATTGAATTCACCTGACCTTCCTCGTCATCGCCTGTCCCGGAGCGCTTGTCATTTCTGCACCCGTGTCAGTCGTTGCAGGAATCGGGAACGGGGCGAAGAACGGCGTGTTGATCAAAGGCGGCGAAAGTATGGAAAAGCTCGGCAAAGTGGACACGGTTGTTTTTGATAAAACCGGCACCTTGACGAAAGGTCAGCCGGAAGTGACGGATGTCAAAGCTTTCTCCATGGACGAAAACGCCTTGCTCGGACTCGTTGCCGAAGCGGAAGTCGCCTCCGAACACCATTTGGGGCAGACGATTGTAAGAGAAGCCAAGCTTCGCGGCCTGTCTTTTACAAATGAGCCGGAAGACGTGGAAGTTGTGAAAGGTAACGGACTCCGTGCAAAGGTTAAAAGCCGGGTCCTTGAGGTTGGAAACAGAAAACTGATGGAAGACAGCGGAATTGTAATCGAACCTGAGGTCGAAGCTTATGCCATTAAAAAAGAAAAACAAGGAAACACAGCGATTTTTGCAGCGGCAGATGGCAAAGCCGAAGGCATTATCTCCATTGCTGACCAGGTCCGCTCGGAAGCCGCGGAAGCCATCGGAAAATTAAAAACTGCCGGCGTGAAGCAAGTCTATATGCTCACAGGAGACAACCGCCATACAGCTGAGCTCGTTGCAGATAAATTGGGCATCGACCATGTTTTTGCGGAAATGCTGCCTGAAGATAAAGTTGCGAAAGTGAAAGAGCTGAAAGAAAAAGGTGCACACGTCGCCATGGCCGGAGACGGAATCAATGACGCCCCGGCAATCGCCACCGCGGATATTGGATTGGCGATGGGCGGATCCGGCACAGACATCTCCATGGAAACAGCGGATATCGTTCTCATGGCCGACAAACTCGATCAATTCGCACACGCGTATTCCCTTGCGAAAGCGACTGTCCGAAACATGAAACAAAATACATTCTTCGCGGTTGGAACCGTCACCTTGCTCCTGATCGGCGTTCTGCTTCAAAAGGTCTTTCTCGCTTCCGGAATGCTCATCCATGAACTGAGTGTCCTAATCGTCATCCTTAACGCGGTCCGCCTCGTTCGGTATAATAATGGAAAAAGAGCAGGAGTGCGCACAGCGGCATACAAACTGGGTACGAAAACAGCTTGATCGGAAGGGTAAAAAATTTATTAACAATGAGAGGGCGGGTAACCTATGAGGAAATGCGGACACCTTCAGCCGAATGTTAAAGAGATGCAGAAACTCTGCGTCTCTTTGGTTCCGATTTTCAACCATTTACATCAGAATGAAATGCAGGAAATCGTCAAAGCCACACGATCCACGAAATATGAAAAAGGGGAAGAAATATACGGAGCCGGCGACACCTCTGCCCACCTCTATATCGTCCACCGGGGAAGAGTGAAAATTTTCCGCTTATCAGAATCAGGGAAAGAACAACTTATCCGCATCTTGGAGCCGGGCGATTTTATGGGCGAGCTCGCCTTATTTTCAGGATCGCCCTTTGACCATTATGCTGTTGCAATGGAAAAAACCGACCTTTGTGTCATGCGGCGCAGTGATTTGGAAATATTTTTAAAAAAATACCCCAACATTTCCTTGAAAATCATGGAAGAATTCAGCCGACGCTTGGAACGCACGGAAAGGCTAGTCAGCAGCCTGACTTCGGAAGATACTGAAAAACGGATCGCTGCCTATCTTGTGGAGCTTGCTACCGACCACGATTCCTCCTCCATCACCCTGCCCATGCCGAAAAAAGACATTGCCTCCTATTTGGGCACGACACCGGAAACCGTAAGCCGTACGCTGGCAGAGTTCCAGGAAAACGGTTGGATTGAGCAGACTGGCCAGAGAAAGATAAGGATTATAGATATGGAAGCACTGGAAATGCTGTAAAACACTGCGATTGGAGGAACAATGGTGATAGCACACATTGAAAAAACGAGGGAAACCTGCATTGCCAGATTTGAACGTCACTTGAATCATTCCGTCGAAGAAGTATGGTCCTGGTTGACGGAAAATGAAAAACTCGCCCAATGGTTTCCTGAACTGCAGGTTGGCGACCTTCGGGAAGGCGGCTTTATGCAATTTGATATGGGGGACGGCACCTTTGAGAAACTTGAGATTACAGAATTCAGGAGTTTTTCCGTTTTGGAATTTTCATGGTGGGAAGACAGTGTCCGCTTTGAATTGCACCCCCGGGCGGATGGCTGTGATTTAATCTTGGTTGAAAAAATCAACAACATAACGGATCACACACCCAAGGATCTTGCCGGATGGCATGTATGCCTGGATGTGATAGGCGCGTTGCTGGATGGCCGTGCAATCGACCGTACAGAAGAATGGAAAAAGTGGTATGAACAATACGTGCAGGCGATAAAAAAGATTAAATGAAATGAAGCTCTAGTGGCTTCATTTCATTTAAAGAGTCTTCGGATCATATCCCTGCATTACCACACTCCACCCGATCATTACCCGCCTTTTTTGGACCAACTTGGATCATACTTCATCAACTTCGGATCATTTCCTCCCCGCCCCCATCATACTCCATCAACCTTGGACCACACCTCCTTCTTCGCGGACCAAATCATTCAGACATGTTCCTTCCCTTCCCATACATATGAGCAGCCGTCTCTTCATATATATTTTTAAAAGACCATCTGCTGAAAATGAAACGGGGTGCCGTATGTTTATTTATGTTGTGAAACTGGGGGATTCTCTGTTTTCAATCGCGGCCAAGTACCGGATTTCAATGGACAGCCTTCGCATCACTAACGGCTTGAGAACGGACCGGCTCGTTCCCGGCCAGGATTTGCTTGTCCCTTCGAATATATATATTGTGCAGCCTGGCGATTCGCTTTTTTCCATTGCCCAGATGACTTTCATTCCGGCGGAAACGATTCGCCTGTACAATGGACTTCAATCCGATGAATTAACCGTAGGAATGGAGCTTTATTTGCCGCCGAGAGAAAAATATACGGAGGAAGGGCTCAGTTATTTAACCCCTGCTACGCCCGCGCAAAACCGGATTAACGTACAAACCTTTGCACCGATCATTACGAATTTCGGTGTGTTTGAATATCATGTTTTAGAAGATGGAAGTTTAAGTGCTTTGGATGACCGTCAGCTCATTTCCCTCATCAGAGAGAATGGTTCCAACCCGATTGCGGTTATCACCAATTTGACAGAAACCGGGTTTAGCCCGCAATTGACTAAAAGAATTTTAAATAACCCTACACTCCGGCAGAGGGTAATCAATAATATTTATAATTTGGTCAAGAGTAAAAATTACGCCGGTGTCAATGTGGATTTTGAGCAGGTCCTCGAGAGTGAACGGGATTTGTACAGCGGATTCCTTGCGGCCCTCAGGGACCGCCTGAAACCGGAGGGGTTCAGTATCTCCGCGGCTGTTCCTGCAAAGACTTCCGACAACATCCCGTGGCTGAGAGGATTTGATTACGGCGGCATTGCAGCTGCAGTCGACTTCGTCTTTATCATGGCGTATGACTGGCATGAGGCCGGAAGCGATCCCGGGCCTGTAGCCCCCATCACAGAAGTGAGAAAAACACTGGACTATGCCCTCACGAAGATGGGAAGGAATAAAATTGTGTTGGGCGTCCCCCGCTACGGATATAATTGGACGATGTCAAATGGCACAGTTGCCAGCGCCAGTGCATTTTCCGTTTCCAATGCATATGCAACGGCAATGAGGTACCAAGTGCCGATCCAATATTCCACAGAATATCAGCAGCCCCATTACACATATTGGGATGAAAATGGAAGAAGACACGTCGTCTGGTTTGAGGATGTGCGGGCACGGGCAACAAAATTTCAATTGGCCGTAGATTACAAGATAAGAGGGATGGGCGCCTGGCAGTTGGGCTTGCACTTCCCCCAGTCCGCCTTTTTGGTCCGGGAGTTTTTCAGAAAAAAAAGGTAAGTATCTTGCCCTTTGGAATATGTGCCGGGTAGCCGGGGATATGCGCCAAAACTGCAAATTATGAGCCTAGAAACTGGGATATGTACCTAAACCGCAAATTATGAGCCGAGAAATAGGGATATGTGCCGGGACCCGGGATATGGCCAAATCCACAATTTTATAAGCCAGCCCCTGGTATAAGCAAAAAGATCTCCCTAAAAAAGGAGATCTTTTCTATTACTTTTCGTAAACCTCAGCTTCCCATTCCGGCTTGATTTTCACTCCGATCGTATCAGCCACTTCCTTGTTCACCATAAACTTCAATGTTTTCGGCGGCTCTGCAGGAATGTCTGCAGGCTTGGCTTCCCCTTTTAAAATTTTCACTGCCATTTCACCTGCTCCGTGGCCGACTTCAAAGAAGTCTACTCCAAATGCAGCGAAGGCGCCTCTTGGAACGGAATCAAGATCGGCCGCCAGCAGCGGCACCTTTGCGGTAGTCGTAACATCGGCAACTGACTCAAACGCGGATACTACAGTGTTGTCGGTAATGCAATAAAAAGCATCGACCTGATCGGCGATTGATTCCGTCGCCTGCTTTACATCCGCACTTGTGGAAACTGTCGCTTCGACCAATTCCAATCCATATTCATCCATCTGTTTTTTGATTTTATCGATTTGGGCGCGCGAATTTTGCTCTCCCGCATTATAGACGGTTCCGACTTTCTTGGCTTCCAATTCATTTTTCAAATACTCCAGGGCTTTCGGAATTGATTCCGGATGATGGTGGCTTGTCCCGGTGACATTACCGCCGGGTTTTTCCATGGAATCGATCAATTCCGCACCGACCGGGTCAACGACAGATGTAAAAACTATCGGAATTTCCGTTGTTTTACTCAATGCTGCCTGGGCACTCGGTGTTGAGTTGGCAAAAATAAGGTCCACATTTTGGCCGACAAAGTTGGAAGCAATCGTGTCATTGGCACTGTTGTCGCCTTGGGCATTTTGCATGTCATACTCAACGTTAAGCCCCGCTTCCTCAATCGCCTTCTTGAACCCTTCAGTTGCCTGGTTCAATGCCGGATGTTCCATAAGCTGGGTCACGCCGATCGTATATGTCTCCTTGCTTTCCTTTTCACCTTCGTCCGCCGGCTCCGATTCGGGCGCGGAGGAATTGCTGCTGCATGCCCCAAGGATGAAAATTGCTCCCACTAATGAAAGAATACTTTTTTTAAATCTCACGCTGTAATTACCCCCATTTTTTTTGAAACTCCCCTTTGATAAATAGCGTTCACTTTCCTCCCTTTTAAAAATAGTCTGAAGTTATTGATTTCGAAAAAATTATAGACTAGTGTGTATGCACTGTCAATTGAATTTTTACCGGTTTAATTGGATCGAAAAATCACGAGACGGCTGGTTACATTAAATGGAAACCGTCCAAATCAAGATTGTTTTAGGGCAAACGCCCACCCTTTGGGCAATAGCGGAGCATAAGATGAAAAGGAAATGAAAATATTTGAAAAAGGGGTTGCCTTCTTTTATGAACAAGGAAGAATGTGCATGTTGTGAAAATTTCTTTTGGAGAAATCAACTATCGCTGCTGCCGAGTGATTGGAATCGTCCCCGCAGAAAATACTGTCCGCTATGCTATCCCGATATCCTAGAGAATTATACAAAGCTTCATTTTGATTATGAGTATTAGATGGATAATGACGAAAAAAAAGAAATAAAAAATTCCCGCCGGTGCAATGTCAAAATGTCCCCAGTTCGACCGATCGAAACGGTCAAGCCGGAACTGCTATTAACGGAGCTAATAGTAAAGTGACCGTGGTCGACGATTAGTCTCTTGCACGGGCACTGGAGACTCCTAACAGTGACCGCGTTCGCTTGGTAAGCCTCCTGTGCGGACGCCCGGATTAGGGTCCTCTATCCCTTTAATTGAGGAATCCATCATGTGGAGGAAAAGATCGTTTTTCTCCGCTTGATTTATTTTAGGGGCTTTTTTAGACAGCTCCAAAAGAGTATTTATAGATTGTGTCTCCGAATATCATGCCTTCCTTCTGCATATTACAAACCCATTCGTGACAAGATAACACCAGTATGTTTTGAGCATAAAGCATAGATCGCTTTAACACTTTAACGTGGTGGGGGACAGGCCCCAAAAGGAGATTCATACATATGCGCAAAAAAATCCCGATCATGTACACTCCTTCTGAAACGATCAGCTGGATTGAGGAGGAATTGAAGGGTTCCTTTGATTTTGTACATCAACCGCTTCACACCGATAAAAAACATATCAAGCTTATATATATAAAAACGGTCGTTGACGGCCAGCGTTTGCAGGAAGGCATCATCAGGACTTTTTTTGAACTGTCTTCCATGAATGATGTGGAAGCTTACTTGACGTCTCTTCCAAATCAGATCGACATTGAATCAAAGGAGCAAATTTTGCTGGAGCTGACGAAAGGCAGTCTTTTAATTCATGTCAATGATTCCCTTCTTTTGTTTGACTTTAATTTGGTGAGCAATGATATGGTCCTGGAAAGCAATGTGGAACCTAGCATTCAAGGGCCGCAGCTTGCCTTGAGCGAGAGCATCATGACAAATGTCAATCTTATTCGTCAGCGCTATCACCAGCCGTCCCTTACGATTGAAATGATGACGGTCGGAAAAAAATCCAATCAATCATTGGCGATCATATATGATCGGGATGATGTAAAAAATGAAGCGCTGGAAAAGGTAAAAAAAAGAATCAATGCCCTTGACAGGGATATCGTCCAATCCAGTTCCGAATTATTATTTCTGATTAACAACAAAAGATTTTCATTATTTCCAAGCATGATGATGACGGAAAGAACGGATCGGATGGTGTACAATCTGGCAGGAGGGAAGGTCCTCCTCCTTCTTGATGGGGACTCCAACGTTATCATGGCCCCCGCCATATTTTTTGATTTCATGACAGCCGCCGAGGACAGCTATCACACTTACTGGGTGTCCAGGTTTTCAGTTATTCTTCGGTATATCGGTTTATTTAACTGCTTAATTTTGCCGGGATTATACGTGGCGGTCACTTCCTATAATCCGGATGTTTTTCGCGCGGAGTTGGCTCTATCTATAGCAGGCAGCCGGATTGGAGTGCCTTACCCCTCATTCATTGAGGTCCTGATCATGTTGATTGTCATGGAATTGCTGACAGAGGCAAGTATCCGGCTGCCAAAAATAGTGAGTGCAACAGCCACTACAGTCGGGGGGCTCATTTTGGGCACTGCTGCAACAGAAGCGGCACTAACGTCCAATGTGATGGTTATTATCATCTCTGCGGTGGCCATTTCCACTTTTGTCATTCCCATTAATGAAATGAGTCTTGCCATCAGGGTCTTCCGATATGTCATTTTATTCTTTGCCACTGTATCGGGCATGGCCGGATTAATGCTCGGCGTCCTCGGGGTTATCATGTATTTGACGAATAAAAGCAGCTTTGGGGAGCCTTACTTGAAATTTTTCTATAAAGGAAGGAATCAAGAGATTAAGGGGAGCCAATCATGAACCGCTTTATGTATTACCTTTTGTTTGTCAATATGACTGCAAACATGATATCGGCAGTACCGAAAATCCTTCTGAACGAACGGTTAAACGGTGCGATCCCCTCCATGCTTCTGTCAGTCATTTTCGGTTTTATTATCGTTTACTCATTTGTAAAGTTTTTCAACAAGTTCCCGGAAAAAGGCTTTCCTGAATTATTGAAGGAATATGCCCCTTCCTGGTTTTACTATCCATTTTTGACATTCATCATAGCCTTTTGGTTTGTAGGCGGCCTCATTACTTTAATCACTTATTCTTTTATGCTTAAACGATATCTGACACCGGATATGTCATTGTTATGGATTGCCTCCAGCATTTTAATTTTTGTTTCTTTCGGGATTTTGATGAATACAAAAACCGTTCTGAACACCGTAGAAAATATTCTCTTTATTACAATACCCGTCATTATTTACATGATGATAAAACCTTTTTTCAGTGATCAATTTGAATGGGACTTTGTGAGGGAAGCGATTATGCATACGAATCACCTTCCCAATTACAGTGCTTTTTCTGCCTCCTCCTTTGTTTATGTCGGTGTGATGAATATCATCATTTTCAATCGTGCCTTTACTCAAAAAAAGCGCCGTCTGACCTGGAAGCAATTGCTTTTGATTGGAGTGACCGGCATTTCCGTGTTGTCTGCCGCCTATTTCATCCCGATCGGCTTAAATGGCTTCAATCATATAGACCACCTGGTCTATCCCGCTATTACTACGAGTGATACGCTTCGGATGAAATATGGCCTTATTGAGCGGCTCATTTATCTGTTCATGCCGTTCTTTCTGGCCATTTCTTTCTTAAGTATGCTGATTCATTGGCATGTAGCCATTGAAACATGTAAGGATTTCATTTGGTTCAAGCGGTTTCAATGGAAAAAAATGAACTTGACGCCATACCTTTACTTGGCCGTCTTCTGGATGATTACACTAAAGCTTATCACAGCCCTTTCCGAGTATAAGCTGTTATTGTATTCAAGCTATTTCTTCAATGCTGTACCCTTCCAAATTGTCATTTTCCTTTTAGTCTGTTGGTTCATAAAAAGGAGGGCAAAGGCGTGAAACGACAATTTTTCAAGATATTCCTTGTGCTTGCCGCCTGTCTGTTCCTTTCAAGCTGCGGGTTCAAAGATATTGATAAGCGGATTTTCGTGCAGGCCATAGGCATAGACCATTCGGACAATGAGAAAGAGCCATATAAAGTGATTTTAAAATTAGCTGTTCCATCCGGTTCCTTAAAGGAATCAGGAACCAAATACGCTTATATTTCCAAGGAAGGTTCCAGTCTGTCAGAAGCCATCCGCTTTCTGAAAAGCCATACAGATAAGGAACTAGATTTTGGCCATGCCAAAGTGATTGTTTTGGGAGACAGTATTTTGGAACACAATTTGCATGATGTCTTGGACTTTTTTTTCAGAAGAAGAGATATCCAAATGATTTCATGGGTCGCCGTTGGGAAACCCTCCGCTGAAAAAGTATTGAAAGTTCATCCCAAAACGGAAATGTCCGGTACATTTGCTCTCAGCAACTTTTTTTCCGACAATGGCGTTGAAAGTCCCTATATTGTCTCAAGCTTTCTGTTTGATGCAAGAAGGAAAATAGTTGAAAGCGGGCTTGATCCGATTCTTCCCATCATTCAGACAAAAGGGGACAAGCATAAGCTGATGGTTAATCAATCAGTGGTTTTTTCCGGAGTCAAAAATACTAAGACATTACAGCTCTCCTCTATGCAAACAAAATATTATAATTTATTGGCCAATAATATAGATAAAATGGACATTAAAGTGGGCAAAGGGCAGAAGGAATTCACCTTTTCCGTTGATAGTGCAAAGGTAAAATATAAGATTATCACTTCCGGTAAAAAACCCGTCCTGAAAATGGATATTTTAGTCGTCGGGCTTGTTGAAGAATCCAAATTTGATATGTCACCTAAGGATTTAAACAAATACAGCCGTCGGGCAGCCAAACACACAAAAAAAGAAGCCTTGAAGCTTTTGACACTCTTTCAGGATAAGGATGTCGATCCTTTGGGCTTTGGATTAAGGTATAAAGCAACAAGATTAAGCAATGGAAAAAGGATTGAAGAATGGAAAAACATATATCCTGATTTGACATTTGACGTTTCCGTTGATGCAAAAATTATGAGTACCGGGACGATAGAATAGGAAAACGCCATTCTGTTTGCAAAATTCTTTATCATGCCCAGGCCTGCAGAAATGGTGAAGGGCAGCATGCAAAGAGCATGCCCCCTTCGCTTATTTTATTGGATTTGGCCAGCGGGAAATGTTTCCGAAAAATACTCTCGACTTTCCGAAAAAGTACCGGGCCTAAAGCTTTTTTAATTTCATTACATTCCACATCAGCGAATCGACCCCTTTGGAAAAATGGACAATCGGAGCCTCTCCGGAAATATCGAGGTTTAATGGCGAAAAGAGTGTGTTCCTTTCAGTTTGGAACTCCGCTCTTTGCAGCGGCCATGGAGGGTGATGAATGTCTCCATGAAAAACATCTGTTTTGTTGCCGGCTGTGTAAAAGCAATATTTTTCTGTAAGAAAATGCTCAAGGGTGCCATTTGCCGCAAAAAATTCCTCCTGTTTCGGTGTACAGCATCCTTCAAACCGGGCCGGCTGATTTTTTCGCACCGATTCGTAAAAGATGGTACTCCCTTTCCGTCTTATGGCAATGTCCGCCGAATGGTATGGGAGGCGGTACCATCTTTTTGCAATATTCAAAGAAGCCCAGTCGTTCACATCGAGAGAAATGAAAAATACGCCGGGTTTGCCCTTATATTTTACATAAGTACGAACATTCACTTCGGAAAAAGGAGCAACCACAGAAAAGAAAGACAGTCCGCGGAAATAGATTCCCTCCATTCTAAACGCCACGATTCCGATCCATGCTGCCCCGTCATATGTATCAATTTCCAGCAATGAAGGAATAAAGGGACGGAGCTGCTCCGGCTGAATGGGCCAATGGAGAAATAATACATCCCGCCATGCCTGCCGCATGATCCAATTATTTGGAGGCAAGGGCAGCGGACGGTGTGCCGATTTATTGTATATATCCACGGTCTCATCTCCTTTCCTTTCGGGTTAATTTGCGCTTTTTACCTGTTTTCTATGCTTCATCACTATTTTTCAAAGGCGTGACATAGTTTTTTCCATCTGAGAAACAATAGAATCAAGCCATATGAGATTGGAGGACAAGAGCATGGCAGATATATTGTCCTATATTACATTTGGAATCGTTGTTTTTTTATTTGTCGTATTTTTGATTGTGATATTCAGCTGGCGCCCGATCATGAAAATGATTGTGAGACAGACGGGAAAAATCATTTTTACCGACAGTTATCAGGAAAATATCATCGAGATGATGCCAGGCTTCAAGCATATGGGAATTCAAAATGCACTCGAAAACAATCTGCGCACCGAAAGCGGTGATGTCCTCCACCGTCCGCTCGGCTCTTCAAAGACTTGGCCGCATTTGGATCCGATAACCTTTATCCCTGCACAGACTTCTCCGTTTGCTGTTTCCAGCGAGGACGAGGTGGACGTCAGTGTCACGATCGGGCCCAAAGCAAAAAAACCGATGAAAATAGATATTCCGCTCATGATCAGCGGAATGGCCTACGGAGTCGGTGTCAGCAAGGAAGTCAGATTGTCTTTTGCACAAGCCGCAAACAAAACCGGTACAGCTGTCAATTCCGGTGAAGGCGGCATCTTGCAGGAAGAATTGGATGCAGCCGGAAAATATATTTTGCAGTTTTCAAAGACGGAATGGGGAAAGGATGAAAAATTCATTAAGCGTGCGGACATGATTGAAATCAAGCTCGGACAAGGTGCGAAGCTTGCAATGGGTGCAAAGATTTCACCCAAAAACCTGACTGGCCGGGCCCGTGAAGTGATGGGCCTGAAAAAAGATGAAGATGCCATCATCCACGAACATTTTTTTGAAAACCAGACATTGAAGGATTTAAAGGAATTGGTTGATGAACTCCGTGACCAGTCAGGCGGCGTTCCGATCGGGGCCAAAATGGGAGCCGGCGGAAAAATTGAAGAAGATATCGATCACCTTCTGGAAATGGGTGTCGATTATATCGCAGTGGACGGCGGACAGGCGGCCACTCACGCAGGTGCCCCGGTTTTGGCCGATGATTTCGGAATACCTACATTACATGCGGTAGTCCGGGCTTCGAACCATTTAAAAAGGAGGAAAGTGAAAGACCGGGTCAGCCTGGTTGTCTCAGGCGGACTGGTAATCCCCGGCCATTTTTTAAAAGTTCTGGCCCTTGGAGCTGATGCCGTTTATGTGGGATCGGCCATACTGTTCGCAACGGCCCACAGCCAGGTAACCAAAGCCCTCCCTTTCGAACCGCCGACGCAGGTCGTTTGGAATGAAGGGAAATACAGTCATCAATTTAAGGTGGAAGACGGGGCGAAATCGGCGGAAAAGTTTCTAAACGCCAGCATCGAAGAGATGAAAACGGCTTTGAGGGCAATGGGAAAACGCTCATTGAAGGAGCTTTCAAGAAAAGATCTTACTTCCTACGATGAGCTGACGGCAAGAATGATCGGAATACCATATACCTTTCAGCCCCTGGGCGGAAAAGGAAAATAATAAGAAAAGCGGAAGCGCCTTGCCCATCGACGTACAGACTGGAGTGCCTCCGACGAGATAAAGGATAAGGAAGTGCGAGAGTGCCTGCTTATCGGCGACAAGCATAAGACGAGCGCTGAAGAAGGCGTAGTTTGCCTTCAGCAGCGATTGGCTTATGACCTCGAGCCGATGGCACTCGCAGCCGGACAACACGGCGAGGAACGAGCCGATGTTGACTTATCGTAGGAAAGCATCTTACTTTGATAAACTTCGTGTACTACTTCTTTGAGTCAG
Source organism: Siminovitchia fortis (assembly GCF_007681465.1). Lineage (NCBI taxonomy): Bacteria > Bacillati > Bacillota > Bacilli > Caryophanales > Bacillaceae > Siminovitchia > Siminovitchia fortis. Next base: position 18,911 of record NZ_VEKZ01000006.1, on the reverse strand, counting down.
CTTCCTGCAGCTTTGCGACGAGGTGAGCCAAGCATCCTGAATAAGCTGCGCCGCAGGAGCACATTAGGTGCGAAGTCTGCTAGTCGATAGGCGCTGGAGCTAGACACATAACAACGAAAAAGAGGTAAAAATGAATGTCTTCACTTTTTAAACGACCAAAGAAAAAGTTGTTTGGGAAAAGCGAAAAAAATATAAAGGAGCCCGACTTCCTATCGCCTTCTCTGCCGGAGAACCTGGCATTCATTAAACAACAAACAGGAAACAGTCCGGATATTATTATAAGGACGTTAAAGACAGAAGAATCCCCTGTTGCCAATTTTGCGATTGTTTATGTCGATGGGATTGTTGATGAAGCAGCTATCAATGATTTTATTTTTGAATCGTTCATGGCAAACCCGCATCAATATGAAGGGTCGCCTGAGGAACTTCTGCAGCAGCTGGCAGACGAAGGGGTCGCATTGGGAAGCCTAAAAACCATTCATGAATGGAATGGCTTTTTTCAGGAATTAATGGATGGCAACACCATTATTCTTACCGATGGGACAAATCAGGCGATTTCAGCAAGTACACACGGCGGGGAGCACCGTTCCGTAGAACAGCCGGAAAGCCAAGTGACAGTCCGGGGGCCGAGGGACGGCTTTAATGAGTCAATCCAAACAAATCTTGCCCTTGTCAGACGACGGATACGGAACCCGAATTTATGGACGGAATCAATGAAAATCGGCCAAAGGACGAAAACCAACGTGACCATCATGTACTTAAAAGGTGTCGTGAACGATAAAATTGTGGATGAGGTCCGCAGCAGATTAAATAGTATTGATATAGACACCATCCTTGAATCCGGTTATATCGAGCAATTGATTGAGGACCAGACATGGACAACCTTTCCCACCTTGTATCATACTGAAAGGCCGGATGCAGTCGCAGGAAATATACTTGAAGGCAGAATAGCGATCTTTGTCGATGGAACACCATTTGTCCTTATTGCTCCAGCAGTCTTCATCCAATTTTTCCAGTCCGTTGAAGACTATTACATGCGGTTTGATATAGCCACCGCTCTTCGCTTCCTGCGAATATTAATATTTTTCATTTCAATTATCGCCCCCTCCATTTACATTGCAGGGACAACCTTCCATCAGGAAATGATACCAACACAGCTGGTGATCAGTATTGCCGCTCAACGGGAATCAGTGCCGTTCCCGGCTTTTGTGGAAGCAGTCATGATGGAAATCACATTTGAAATTTTACGGGAAGCGGGGGTCAGGATGCCGAGACCTGTGGGATCGGCCATTTCGATTGTGGGAGCGCTTGTCATCGGCCAGGCGGCAGTGCAGGCAGGGATTGTTTCCCCTGCGATGGTCATCATCGTTTCAATCACAGCTATCGCAAACTTCGCCACCCCATCCTTTGCAATAGCCATTTCCGCCCGTTTAATCAGGTTCTTGTTCATGGTGATTGCTGCCACTTTCGGGATGTACGGAGTCATATTGGGAATCATCTTCCTCACTGTCCATTTATGCAGTCTCCGGTCATTCGGCGTCCCGTACACGTCCCCGCTTGCCCCATTATCAATCGGTAATTTAGGAGATACAATGATCCGCGTACCTTTATGGACAACAAGGAGAAGGGCCAATCTGATTATGAAAGGCGAACAAATCCATGGGGAACATATGCATAAACCGAATCCTCCCGGAAGCCGGGAAATGACCATACGCAAAAAGGGACAAGGTGGTGCCAATGAGACGTAAAATAGTGTTGAGCCTTTTCCTTATCATCCATATGTTTATACTCTCAGGCTGCTGGAGCAATAACGAATTAACAGATTTGGCCTTTGTCATGGCGGTAGGTTTTGACAAAGGTGAAGACGGAAAGCTTGTCGGCACATTTCAAATTGTAAATCCGGGCAATGTGGCCGGGGGAGTGGAGGGAGGGTCAATGGGGCAAGGCCCGGCTGTCACTGTTTATAAGGCAACCGGAAAAAATATTTATGAAGTAACCCGGCAGGCATCCAGTAAACTGTCAAGAATATTGTATTATTCACACCCCAACCTGGTGGTGATTGAAGATAAGCTGGCGAAAGAGGAAGGCCTATACAGAGTACTTGATGCCCTTGACAGGGATATCCAATTCCGGAACACCGCCAAGGTCGTGATTGCCCATGAAACAAAGGCAGAAGATATTTTAAAAATTACTACTCCTATCGATAAAATTCCTGCCAATAAAATAATGAAAGCACTGGATTTTTCTGAAAAACTATGGGGGGGCCACGTGACGGTCAATATTCGGGAAGTACTGGAAAGCCTTACCGTTCCCGGAAAGGAAGCCATTATACCGGCCTTTAAAGTAACGGGGAATGTAAAAGAAGGCAAAAACATCGGCAACCTGGACAACACTGAACCAAAAGCTGAACTTTCGGCCGACGGCCTGGCCATTTTCAAAGGAGACAATATGATTGATTGGGTGGATAAAAGGAAAGCAAGAGGTATTGTATGGACGCTGGATAAAATAAAGGAGACGAACGTACCGGTCGATTGGGGAGATAAAAAAGACGTGATATCCTATCAGGTCATAAGGGAAAAAACAAAAGTTACCTCCGATGTCTCCAAGGGCGAGCCTGTCCTGTCCATCCTGATTCGGGTAAAAGGAAATATCGGGGAGGTGGATGTTCCCATCAACCTGAAAGATAGATATGTAAGAAATGAAATTGACAAAAAGGTGGAAAAGAAAATTAAACAGCAAGTACACGCATCGATCAAACATGCACAATCAAACCAGTCGGATATTTTCGGTTTCGGAGAAAACATATACCGCAATCACCCGCAGGCATGGGATCGCCTACAAAAAAATTGGAACGAAGAGCATTTCCCGGAATTGAAAGTAAAAATATCCGTTGATGCTTCCATCATGCGTACTGGTTTGAAAAACAACCCTTACCTGTACCAAATGAAAAATAACTCCGAATGATGGCTCGGAGTTATTTTTTTCTATTTTTAAAAAACGCGATAATCAAAAGTATTAAAGGAATAATAATTTGAAAGGGGAGCTGTAAATTAATAGAAATAGCCTTAACCCCCTCTTCCACATGTTCTTCCATGTTACTGGCAATCGCTATCGAGAAAAGCAAAACGACAAATCCAATTGGAGAAACAAGCTTCGTTGGTTCTTTTACATTCCATATGTCAGCCATTCCGATCGTAATCGCATAAAAATACATGCTGAGCTTAAAAAATCCCAGAATGATTAATGCAAGCATAAAAAAAATATCAAGCCGCTCCAAAAAATCAGCAATTTCAATGGATTGGATGGTGCCAAGGAGGGGGAATTGCGATCTTTTAACCTCAAAGGCTCCGAGGACACTAATGTTTATAGCCGTACTAATGGCCAAGTTAACGCCACTTAAACCCAGGGCAAATAAGCTTGCAAATTTCACCTTTTTCCGATCGGCAATATAAGGGAAAATCATGGAGAAAACAAACAATTCCCCAAACGGAAAAAAGATTATCTGTGTCAAAGCCACTTTTATAACCGGCCAAATACCATCTTCAAGAAACGGCTTTAATCGATCCAAATCAATTAAACTGGAAAAAACAATCAATGAAAATCCTGCGAGTGCCATTAAATAAATCAACACAAACAGGATTTCCCCGGTCCTTGCCAGGACTTCGATGCCTTTGCGGACGGAATAGGCCACAACGAAGATCAATAAAAGGTGGTTGATGACTAATGGTGTGCTTGGATACCCAATCACTGCGAGCATCTCACCAAAATCCCTGAGTATTCTTGCAGCGAAATATGTAAAGTAAACCATAAATAGAGTGGAGCAAATTCTTCCAAAAAACTTCCCAATGATATCCTGGACATATGTCGTCGGCAGTACATCAGGATAAATCAAAAAAAGGCCGTAATAAATGAAAAAGATTAAAAACCCGCCCAAGGTTGCGATAAGTATAGCGAGCCATGCGTCCTGATTTGCATCGATTCCAAGCGGGAACAACAAAGCACTTCCAAGCTGAAACAAAAGTAATAGGACAAACAATTGGTAAGAACTGATCTTGGCCTGTTCCATGGATGGATCACTCCTGTTTAGTGAATCCTAAAGGTGGGCTCACTCACCGTTTTACCCAAAATAAAGCACTTTTATAACCATGATCCCCAAGGGAAGAAAATGTGCAGGAAGGAATGAGGCAGGTTTTGAAAATAATCATTATTTTTTTATTAATGATGGTAATGATGATGGTATTATCCATAAGCGCCGACCTGCTTATCGGCTTTGGTTTCAAGGAAGCCATCCGTGACTGGGTCCGGCCTTTTCATGTCATGACCGTTTCGGAAAAAGTACTTTACACCCTGCTCCCTTCCATTATTTTATTGCAGCCCATTATCTCCCTTTATAAAAAAAAGAAAGCAGGAAAGGAATGAATAAACGGCAGATCATCTTCTGCCGTTTTCACTTTGCAGCCAGTATTTTTTTCAATAAAAATCCTGTCAACACCCCGGGAATGACACTGATCATCGGAAGCCAGATTGGACCCAGCAGGACACCGAAAAATCTTATTTTGGTTGAAAAAATGACCCCCAAAGTCACGAAATAGGCTGTCAAGGCAAACGGGAGAAAAGAATAGGGCTCTTTTCCGCCTCCTGCATCCTTATAAGCATCCCATATCGAGAAGAAGTAAATACAAGGGTAAAACATCAGCCATTGAAAATCGGCCTGATCGATGGCTTTGCCGATCTCGCCATGAAAACTGAAAATAATAATCGAATTAAAGTTGGACCGCATATTCACCAAGAATTCCAATATAAGCAATACTATTCCTTTAATATATTTACCATTTAAAAATTGTCCAAATCCGGGGAATGCAATACTCCAAAATAACTTTTCCTTCGAATTCACATCTTTTAACCCTTCGTCAAATCTCGCCTGTCAGGAGCCGTAGGCGGTTTTTCAAGCCATCCATTGGAAATCGTGATTTGCGTTCCTTCCGTTATATATTCGCCAATTTCAATCATTAAACGGCTGTAGGCTGTACCTATATCCCTCCGCGGGCTGGCTGCCATGCTTTGGCCATAAAATCCGATACTGGCAATATTTAAGGAGTTTGTATGGAACATCAATAATTTATCGGAAAACACGGGAGTCCTTGACGCTGTTACAGTTAAAACCCATGGAAGCGGAGTGGAAATGTTGCTTTCAGATAAAAACTTATTAAATACAGTCTCATGGTGCTTGGCAATCTCTGATCCCCTCACCATGAATTTACGGACTTCTTTTGACTCTGCAACTTGCGCAAAGCCTGTCAATAAAGCCCCTCCAAGGTTGTTTCGCAATAAATTCATATATAAAAATGAGATCTCCGTGCTCGTCAAAGGTCTTTGTTTACCCACCCACCCTGATAAAAAGTGCTGCTTTTTAACAAATTCGGTGATTTCCGGATATGGAATAAAAGGGGAACGGATGAATAATCCTTTTTCCTGCAAGATATTTGCCGAACGGTTATATAGCTCAGCTGCCGATTCAAGGCAAGAAGTAAAATGTTTTCGCACATCCGGACGGGCTGAATTCGCAACGGAAACGCTGTAGGCGCTCATTCCCACTATCCCTAAATTCGCCACGTACTGGAGAATCAATTCATCACTGAACAGCCTTGGAGCTTTTACATTAACGTCCTGCTCTATAAACCCTGCCGGAGTAGGAAGCCCCTCTTTGTCAAATAAATTCCTATCCATGTCAACGTGCATTTCCGACAGCTGCAATGCGTATTCAACAGCTTCTTTAATATCCGGGTCCTCCACATGCTCACGAAAATAGGACAGTACACACACTTCCATCGTGTCCCGCAAATACGATATGAAAAATGTGGACAATTCACTTGCGGTCAGTTTTACATGATCATGATTTGTCATAGAACAGACCTCCTTTTGATTATTGAATAGTATTCCCTTCCGCAGAAAACTTATAATGCCGCATGCCAAATGCTTAGCAAGCGTTTTTTGTGGTATAAAAAAGAATAATTGGAGGAGGTTTCAAATGCTCTATCTTGATACTGTCATCAAATTGGCATTGGGCCTTGGGGCTTTGCTTGCTGTTACACGGCTGCTCGGAAAGAAAGAGCTGGGGCAGTTCACCCCATTTGATTTTGTATATGCACTTATTTTGGGCTCATTGCTTGAGGAAAGCCTTTACGATCATAAAATATCCATTTGGCAAATGCTGTTTGGTGTTGCCGTATGGGCTGTGTTAATTTATATAGTGGAGATTCTTGTCGGAAAAAATGACAAACTGAGGAGGCTTTTCAAAGGCAGCTCAACGAGGCTGATGAAAGACGGAAAGCTGGATCTTGAAAAATTGAACAAGAATCATATCGAAATGGAACAGCTTCGTACAATGCTTCGCCAAAAAGGAATATTTTCATTAAAAGAGGTGAGGGATCTCTATTTGGAGACAAGCGGTACCATCAGTGTAAAGAAATATTCATCCGCTGAACCGCCGACCGCGGGAATGCTCCGGATGGAAGTCAAAGACGAATCGCCATCCATCTTGCTGGTAGATAATGGAAGAGTACAAGAGGACATGCTGAAGTTTATCGGAAAAACGGCCGATTGGCTGCAAGAGCAATTGAAAAAGGAAGGCTGTTCCGACACGAGCAATATTTTATACGCAGAATGGTCTGAAACAGAAGGGTTTTTTATACTTACAACGAATTAAGGAAGTCAACCAAAACATATTCTTGAGACAGCAATAAATAGACAAAGGATGTAAACCATGGACAAAATTATCGTAATCGGCGCCGGAATTTTCGGTGCATCCACTGCTTATCATTTGGCGAAAGCAGGAGCGGATGTAACGGTCATTGACCGCAAGGATATGGGACAAGCGACTGACGCCGCTGCAGGAATCGTTTGTCCCTGGCTGTCACAACGCAGGAATAAGGACTGGTACAGGCTGGCGAAAACAGGAGCCGCGTTCTATCCCGGACTCATAACTGAACTTGAAGAAATCGGAGAAACGGAAACCGGTTATGCGAGGGTTGGGGCCGTCAGCCTTCATTCAGACACGGAAAAACTGCTGCAAATGAAGGAGCGGGCATTGAAAAGGCTGGAGGACGCTCCCGAAATAGGGGAAATCAAACTGCTGGATGCAAATGAAACGCGCGCGCTTTTCCCTCCATTGGCGGAAGAGTTCGGCTCCGTTTATGTCAGCGGCGCGGCGCGTGTAAACGGCCGCAGGCTGCGGGACGCCCTTTTACATTCAGCCGAGCGATTAGGGGCGCGGAGGGTTTATGGAGATGCAAAGCTAATTTTGGAAGGGAAAAAGGTTGCAGGTGTTGAAGCAAATGGATGTTTTTATGATTCAACAAAAGTCGTGATTACAGCTGGCGCGTGGATCCGGGAATTGATGCAGTCCATTGGGATTGATTTCCGCTCAAAAGATTTAAAGGCCCAGATTGTACATATGGTACTGCCTGAAACACAGACGGAAAGTTGGCCGGTGATCATGCCACCGGGAAGCCAATACATCGTACCATTTGAAGATGGACGGATCGTTGCCGGTGCAACCTATGAAAACTTCACCAACTTTGATTTGCGTGTAACCGCGGGCGGGATGCATGAAATTTTGGAAAAGGCGCTGGAAATTGCACCCGGTCTTGCTGACAGCACCATTTTGGAAACGCGGGTCGGCTTTAGGCCCTATACGCCTGAATCGATTCCGGTCCTCGGAAAGCTGCCCGGATTTGAAAACATCTTGATCGGAAACGGGCTGGGGGCAACCGGTCTGACCGCAGGACCTTATTTGGGGTCGGAACTGGCGTGTCTGGCTTTGGGAAAGGAACCGAAAATGGACTTGAGCCTGTATCGGGTAGAGCGGGCGTTGGAGTGAGGGATCGGAACCCAGCCAGCGAATACTTAGAATGATGTGTCCGTGTTGCCATAAGCCGGATGTGAGCCCCGCCCAGTGACCGGGTGCAACGATTAGCCTCTTGAGCGGGATCTGGAGATTCTGCCCAGTGACCGGGTTCTGCGTTTAACCTTTTGCGCGGGGCGCTGGAGACGCTGCCCAGTGACCGGGTTCTGCGTTTAACCTTTTGCGCGGGCGCTGGAGACGCTGCCCAGTGACCGAGTTCTACGTTAAACCGATTGCGCGGGCGCTGGAGTCGACGCCCAGTGACCGGGTTCTGCGTTAAACCGATTGCGCGGGCGCTGGAGACACTGCCCAGTGACCGAGTAATACGTTAAACTGATTGCGCGGGCGCTGGAGACACTGCCCAGTGACCGAGTAATACGTTAAACTGATTGCGCGGGCGCTGGAGACACTGCCCAGTGACCGGGTAATACGTTAAACTGATTGCGCGGGCGCTGGAGTCGACGCCGGAATCCGGGAGATTCCCTCCAGAAGGGAGATAAGTCTGTGAGCTCGGTCAATCTAATGATTCCTTGCCGTAAAAAGAGCACCGGACAATTTGCAACTATCCTTCCGGTGGCCAAAACTTAATTGTATCTCTCTGAATACTAATCGCGATAACTTATCTCAACCTATATAGATTGTATTGCTGCGGGGCACACAGCAAAACCGGGCTGAACAAACAGCCCGGCTCTGCGCTTTTAGCCGACATCCTGCTTTTTAAAGTCATCACTTTCCCAGAAGTCGGCGTTTTTAATGCCCACTTTTTTAGGATCGAAGACTGGGTCCAACCCTTGTTTTTTCTGCGCTTCATAGTCTTTTAAAGCAACCATGGCCGGTTTATACAAAATCAGGATGGCGATCATGTTCAACCAGCACATAATGCCCAGTCCGATATCTCCGAGGTCCCAAGCCACTTTGGCCGTACGGATGCATCCATAAAACGTACTTGCCAGCAAGGCGATTTTTACAATAAACATCGCAATTTGCCCGTTTCTTCCTCTTGTTAAATAAGCGACATTCGTTTCGGATATATAGTAGTAAGCCATGATTGTCGTAAAAGCAAAGAAAAAGAGTGCGATCGCCACAAAGCCCGAACCGAATCCCGGCAAAACGGATTCTACCGCAGCCTGGGTATAGCCCGGCCCCGGCTCGACATCACCGAGACGTTTGACAATAAAGGTATTATCCGGGCGAACCGTATTGTACATGCCCGTGATAATAATCATGAATGCGGTGGCGGAACACACGACAAGAGTATCAATATATACAGAAAACGCCTGAACGATTCCCTGTTTGGCAGGGTGGGATACTTCGGCTGCCCCCGCAGCGTGAGCCCCTGATCCCTGGCCTGCTTCATTTGAATAGATTCCGCGTTTTACCCCCCAGGAAATCGCCATTCCCAGAATACCGCCGAAGGCGGAATCCAGACCAAAGGCACTTTTAAAGATCAATGCAATAATAGCTGGTAATTCGGTAATGTTAAACGCAATGACAATCAGTGACACAAGAACATAGCCGATGGCCATAAACGGAACAACCCATTCTGCCGTCCTTGCAATTCTTTTTATTCCCCCAAAAATAATGAAGCCCAGTAATAGAACGATAAAAATGCCTGTGACGACAGTGCTGATCCCAAAAGCATTTTTAAGACCGCTTGCAATGGAGTTCGCTTGCACCCCAGGCATAAGAAAAGCCATTGCTATAGCAGTTGAGACTGCGAAGATCACGGCATACCACTTTTTCCCCATGCCCTTTTCAATATAGTATGCAGGTCCTCCGCGGTATTCGCCATCTTGTTTCACTTTATAAATTTGCGCCAGGGTTGATTCAACATACGCTGTACTGGCGCCAAGAAAGGCGATCGCCCACATCCAAAAGACGGCCCCTGGACCCCCAAATGCAATAGCAGTTGCCGTTCCGGCAATATTACCGGTTCCGACTCGCCCCGATAGTGCAACCGACATCGCCTGGAACGAGGAAATCCCGGCATCGGAGCTTTTCCCCGAAAATAGTTGTGTAATCATGTCTTTGACAAGGCGGAGTTGCATAAAACGAGTCATAATAGAAAATAAGATGCCAATGCCCAGTGCCAAATAAATAAGGGGAGAACTCCATAACACACCATTCAGCCATTCAACGAATTGTACCATCCACATTCCTCCTCTGATATCATTATATCAATATATGTGTAAACGCTTACAAATAGAATTATATACTGCTATAAAAAATAAAACAATACCTATTATTTATGATCTTTTTAGTGCCATTGACCTACTAACGCATTTTTCATCAAACGCGGGCTTTGGATCGCGGAGCCGTTGACCGGGCTATGCGTTTTTCTCCAAACGTGGGCATTGGCTCGCGGAGCCATTGACCGAGCTATGCGTTTTTCTCCAAACGCGGGCATTGGATTGCGGAGCCGTTGACCGGTTAACGCATTTTTCATCAAACGCGGGCTTTGGATCGCGGAGCCGTTGACCGGGCTATGCGTTTTTCTCCAAACGTGGGCATTGGATCGTTTCAACAGTACAGGAACCCGCGTTTCGCCTTAGCTTAATGGAGGCACACGGACACAGTTAAGAATAGTAAAAATGCCTGCCAAAATTTTTCACAGCCAAAAAAGCCCGATAATAACGAGTGCTCCCAGTAGGATACCGCCAATTTGGCCGATCATTGCCGGGGTTACGACTGGCTTCGGTGTGAAAAATTTAATGTCCTCGATATCCTGCTCGAGTTTTTCCATTTTGGCCTTCATTTCTTTTACTTCATTCAGCAATTGTGTATTTATTTCTTCTCTTGCCTTCAGTTCTTTTAGTTCATTTAATAATTGCAGATTTGTATCTTCTTTTTCCATCTTTTTTACCTCCAGTGTGTTTGTTTTTAATACGAACTAAGATATTGTAAAGTTTCACTTTACGCCTTAACCTCTGTCCCCGCTACGATATCATGCGGTCCCTTTCTTCCAGCCGTCAGGAACAAGCAAATGATATAAATTAATATGAGTGCATTCGGGATGTAGATCAAATGGTTGGGTTCGGCCCCTGGTTCCCACCAAGGTACCGGGACTAATACGATGAGATGTGTTAATTCCCAAGGCAGGAGCTTGATGAATGTTCGCAGAAATGATTGCCAAAGTGTTATTCTGTCTCCATCATTCCGGACGACCCGGAGCCTGAATAATCGTTTTCCGGCTGTCTGTTGCCTTCGAAATTCATAAACAATGAAATAAGCCCATACAGGAAGCGACATTGTACAAAGTACCCATAACTCAATTTGCAAGCCGGTGCGGAATTGATCAAAAGGCCATCCACCGGTTAATAAGCTGATAAGCATCTGTAATCCTGATAAAACAACCGCAAGGATTAGAAAATCAGTGATATATGCAGCAAGCCTTTTTAATGCCAGCATAATCGGCACTCCCTTCCTTGCAAAAATCACTTCTCCCCCAAAATAATGGATGACTTGTGTTTCGCTTTACCATAGCGCTTGATCGTGACATGTTTAAATCCGCAGTTTTCAAGCCACTTTTTTACGTTGGAATCCGTGAATTTTTCATAGACCTCTCCTTTACCCGTCCGTATGGTGATTGCAATTATTCCTTTGTTCTTTAGCACCCTATAAATTTCTTTTAAGTTTGACTCGGGTTGTTCCCAAAAATAGATACAATGAATACTGTACACCTTGTCGAAAGACTCCTCACCGAAATCCAATTTGCCTGCATCACCTACAAGAAGGTCAACGATCCCTTGATGAATCCATTTCTTATTTTTCCGAGAAGCCACTTCAAACATGGCATCTGAATGGTCAACGCCGACAATTTTCCCATTTTGAATTTTATCCACAGCCAAACGAATCGCCTGGCCTGTTCCATACCCAATTTCCAGCACATGGTCATCCGGTTGCAGACCAAGAATTTGTATTGTTTCCTCATGTTCATCCTTATTGTATTTGTCCATCATCCACCCGAAAAATTTACCAATCGTACCTGCCGGCTTTCCAAATTGCCCTGGATCAGCCATCTAGAATCCCTCTTTTCTTCAACTCTCATCTTTACTTAAACATGGTTCATGAACTTTCGCAAGAGTCAAAATTGATAAAATAAGTTGACTTGGACGCAGAATTGTTCTCTGTATGATAGACTATGAGAATGATTAGAATTTACACAAAACGGGGGGATTTTGTTGAAAGCGATCGTTCATGAAGGCAAGCCGGGAATGGCAGGTCTCTCTTTGCGGGAAATGGAAGTTGGACAGCCTGGCCCGGGTGAAGTACGGGTTAAACTGAAAACAACAGGGATGAATCATCGAGATTTATTCGTTCTTCACCGCCATAAACAGGCTGATCCGCCGCTCATTATTGGTTCAGACGGTGCCGGCATTATTGATGCTGTTGGCGAAGGCGTTGAAAATGTCAACATTGGCGACGAAGTCATTATTAATCCTGGACTCGGCTGGAAGGAAAAAAGCGATGCTCCGCCTGAGGGATTTGAGATTGTCGGGCTTCCGGACCACGGAACATTTGCCGATTACATCGTGATTCCGGCTGAAAATGCAGTCCCCAGACCGCAACATCTAATATGGGAAGAAGCAGGGGTATTTGGGCTTGCTGCCCTTACAGGATATCGCGCCCTGTTTACAAGAGGAAAGATCACACCCGATATGACTGTCCTTCTTCCTGGAGCGGGAAGCGGCGTCATCACTTTTATTTTAAAATTTGCCAAAGCAGTCGGAGCGACTGTCTATGTTACATCGCGCTCAGAAGAAAAGCGGCAGCGCGCACTTGAACTCGGAGCTGATAAAGCGATTGACAGCAACGGTGATTGGGATGAACAGTTAGGCGGCGAAAAAGTGGACTTGGTTATAGAGTCTGTCGGAGAGGCGACTTTCAACAAATCTGTCGGACAGCTTCGTCCGGGCGGAACAATCGTTACATTTGGCGCTTCTGCAGGAGATGAAGTGAAGTTGGATCTTCGCAGCTTCTTTTACGGACAGTACAACATGCTTGGGACCACCATGGGAAGTGCTGAAGAATTCACGGACATGATTGAATTTGTGGAAAAACATAAAATCAAACCGGAAATCGAAGCCATTTTTCCGTTAAGCAAGTACGAAATCGCCTTCAACCGTTTGGAAGAGGCCGAGCAGTTTGGAAAAGTTGGTTTCTTGATTGATTGAGATGATGGACAGGGTGGCAACTCTGTCCTTTTTTATGCCCAAATGTGGATAACATTGGGGATAAACCCATTCTTAACCTGCCCATATGTTAGTAACCTCCAATTGGAAGGCTTGATTTTACTGTGATTGGGGAAATCCCGGAAAGTTATACAGATATTGTGGATAACTTCGTGGCGGATCTGGGGATATACTACAATTTTCTCCTGAGTTGCATTCCTTTTCTGTGTGTTGTTTGCATCACAAGTTCATTTATAATGTGGATAAGTTTGGCGAACGCGGATATGATCTTTACAAAAAGGAGCGTTTAAATATGAGTGTAACAATCAAAGAGCTTCAATCGCATGACGAGATCATGTCAGCCTTTTCCGTTATAAAGCAACTGCGGACCCATCTGGATGAAGACTCATATCTTGAATTGGTCGTTGAAGCACAGGAGAAAGAGGGCTACAAAATGTTCGCGCTTCTCTATAAAGGGAAAATCGTTGCGGTAATTGGTTTCCAGCCCATGATCACTTTATATTACGGGAGATTCATTTGGATTTGCGATTTAGTTACGGATGCCAACAGTCGTTCAAAAGGATACGGTGAACAACTTCTTTCATATGTGCATAAATGGGCAAAGGAAAACCAGTTCGAAAGCGTTGCGCTGTCTTCCGGGCTGCAGCGGACGGATGCACACCGCTTTTACGAAGAAAAAATGGGATACGATAAGGTTAGTTATGTGTTTAAAGCAGTAATAAAATAAAAAAAGACACTCCTTGAAATCAAAGAATGTCTTACAGACACAACGCTGCAGCTAATTTGTTCATTATATCTTGATATTCATTGGTATCTATCGAAGCTGAAATCGGAAAAGCAAGTTGACTTCGTTCTATTGTGTAAATTTTATTGCATCTTACGACACTCGGAAATTTCAAGCAAGAAACGGGTGCATCAAAACTCGTCTTGGCTTGCTGTGTGGTGCACTTTAAAACAATAATTTCACCATGTGGATCTGGGTGATTGCTTACAACTAAACAAGGAGATTCCCTTACATATCCATCACTCGTAGCCCATTTGGCAAAAAAGAAGTCACCGTGTTTTGCGCTTCGCCTGGCTCTTGTTAAAGATTCACGCTTACTAAGGGAACTCCCTTTTTTGCGATTCAAAGAATTTCCTGAGTTCATGCTCATACCAATCCCTTAACTCCTGTTCTTTTTCGTTCATATCTTCGCTGTCGGAAGGAGTTAGTGTAATCGGCTTTATTTGATCAATCCCCAGGCCCTTTTCAATGTCTTTGATGTCCCGAGGTTTATTCAATGTAAGCACCCCACTTGATTCATTTCTTCTAAGTACTACATTTTTATCTTTGAAATCGATTACCACTAAATTCACTTCCTTTCGCCCTAGTAGTACCTTTATACTAACAGGCGAAAGGTAGTTCGTCTATCTCTTATGGTCTTTAATATATTGAAGTTTTCCCTTTTTATGATAATTTAATCATCCGTTATGGAAAACATCATTTTTTAATTTTTTAAGGGGCAAGACTTCGTGATTTATCCGAAAAAAAGAACCCCCGTTCATGTCGAGGATTCCCATTTTTCCTTTATCTTTTCAACAAAGCCGCACCGGCGATTCCCGGGTTGGTCATTTCATGTGCATCTAAAATTTGATCAAGCTCTTCAGAAGTCAGCACGCCTAGCTCGAGGCAAAGTTCGCGGACGGAACGGCCTGTTTCAATAGCTTCCCTAGCGATGGCTGCAGCGGCTTCGTATCCGATATGCGGGTTGACCGCAGTAATGATGCCCACGCTCGATTCTACGTAATGTTTCATTCTTTCTTCGTTGGCGATGATGCCCGAAACGCAGTATTCAGTGAACACTCTGAAACCGTTTGTCATTACTGTGATAGAGTCCATCAAATTGTAGACAAGGACCGGCCCCATCACGTTCAGTTCAAACTGCCCCGCTTCTGAAGCCAGGCTGATAGTCTGGTCATTTCCGACCACTTGGAAAGCGATTTGGTTGATCAGTTCGGCCATGACCGGATTCACTTTTCCGGGCATGATGGATGAACCCGGCTGCCTTGCGGGAAGACTGATTTCCGCAAGGCCCGCTTTCGGTCCTGACGCCATGAATCTCAGGTCATTTGCAATTTTGGACATGTTTGTCATGCAGATTTTCAACGCGGCAGACACCTCTGTGTAAGCATCCGTGTTCTGCGTTGCATCAACCAAGTTTTCCGCTGCAACCATCGGCAGTCCGCTGATATCCTGAAGATATTCAACAGCCAGTTCGATATATTTTGGATCAGCGTTTAAGCCTGATCCGACTGCTGTTGCTCCCAAGTTCACTTCGTAAAGCCCCTCTTTTGAGCGGCGGATCCGTTTAATGTCCCTTCCGATGACACGGCTGTATGCACCGAACTCCTGGCCGAGACGGATGGGGACAGCATCCTGAAGATGTGTTCTTCCCATTTTCACAACATGGTCAAATTCTTTTTGCTTATTTTCAAAAGCGGCTTTCATATCTTCCATGACTGACAGCAATCCATCCAGAACATTCAGTACTGCTACATGGATGGCTGTCGGAACACTATCGTTAGTAGACTGGGCCATATTCACATGGGAGTTGGGGCTGATGGAGGCATAATCGCCTTTGTTTTTGCCGAGCAATTCCAACGCTCTATTCGCAATGACCTCGTTGGCATTCATATTCATCGATGTGCCTGCTCCGCCTTGAATCGGATCCACGATAAACTGGTCATGCAGTTTCCCTTCAATGATCTCCTGCGAAGCCTCAACAATCGCCTGCCCGATTTCCCCCGGCAGCAATCCGACTTCCGTGTTCGCCAATGCCGCAGCTTTTTTAACAATGGCCAATGCTTTAATCAGCTCTTCATGAAGCTTGTTTCCCGTGATTGGAAAATTTTCCACTGCCCTGAGTGTTTGAATCCCGTAATAAGCATCGACGGGTACTTCCTTTGTTCCTAAAAAGTCTTTTTCTTCTCGTGTTTCCATGACTGACACTTCCATTTTTTCCGTCCTCCATCTGGTATTCTTTAAGAATGCATAAAAGTCTGCCCGGATCAACTTTCAAGATCCGGGCTATCATAGATTAATATATAGTTCCATCTTACATGGTTATGCAGCTTTTGAAAACCGTAAGTATTCAAAATTCAGGTTTCATCCTGATTACCCACGGCATTTTATTAGGCCGTTTCCTCAAACAGCTCCCTTTCTCTCCATTTCCCGAATCGATAGTAGCCGAATGCGAGAATGCTGCTGATGACAAAGCTGGCGGCGATGCCGGCACCGATTCCTTTTTCGCCTATTAATTTCGCGAAAATAAATGTGAGTGGATAACGCAAGACCCAGAAAGAAATAATATTGAGCATAAGTACCTGGAACATGGCCCCTGAAGCCCGAACAACACCGTTCCACACAAAATTGAGGCCGAGAAACGGATAGAAAAAGGCGATGATTTTCACATATTCCGTCCCAAAGGCAACCGCCCCTTCATCAGAAACGAACATGCGGATTCCCCATCTTGCAAAAATAAAAATGATGACAGCCGCCAATAACATAGCAGCTAAGTTCAAAAACAGGGCATACACCGTGATCTGCCTGACCCGGTCCCACTGTTTGATGGCAATATTCTGTCCCGCCATACTGTTGACAGCTGTGCCAAGCGCATGTGCCGGCAGCATGATGATACTGTCCAGACGCTGCGCCGCGCCAAAACCTGCCACTGCATCAGGACCGAACGAAGTGACAACGCTCATGATCGCAGCAAGCCCAGCGGAAATTACCGTCATTTGAAGACCTGATGGAATCCCCTGCATTAGGATGATGGATGCCTCTTCCCTTTTCGGAAGTTTTGGAATAGAAAAAGGGATCTGCTTGAAACGGATGCTGACAAACAGGCCATACACAAACGCCGCTCCTTGCGCGACAATCGTCGCATAAGCCGCCCCTTCGATCCCCCAATCAAAGACGTAGATAAATATAGGGTCGAGAACCGCATTTAAAATGACTGCAATCAGGACGAATCGGATAGGAGTTTTACTGTTGCCGAGCGCCCTGAAAACAGTAGAAATAAAGTTATAGCCAAACAAAAACAAGATTCCGAGAAAGTTAATCTGCAAATAACTGACAGCCTCTGCAATCATTGAAGAAGGAGTGCCAAGGAACTGGAGAATATTTTTTGCAAAAATAAACCCTGCAACCCCTAGAGCAATCGCCATGCCGCTTAAAATGACAACAAATGCGTTGACAAAACTCCTCAGCTTGGCCTCGTCGTCCTTCCCTTTAAGCTGGGAAAGGACTGTCAGCGTCGCATTATTCACACCGATGATAAAAGAAAGAACAGTAAAAATGACCGTGCTCGAAACCGACACAGCCCCAAGAACATTGGCCCCGAGCAAATTCCCGACCCAAAGACTGTCAATAAATTGATAGGAAGTCTGAAGAAGATTGGTGACCAGAATCGGGAGCGAAAAAGCAAGGAGCTGCCTCCCAATCGGCCCGGCCGTAAAATCCTGCTGTTTCATCGTGAGATATCCTTTCTAAAAGGTACTCCTCACATTATATATGCTTGATGAAAGGAAAAGCATGATTTTGGTTTTGGAACAGCTAATCAAACGTTTGATTTAAAAAACGGGCTTTTTTGATTGCACGATTATTGGCTTTGAGTCAGCTAATCAAACGTTTGATTAGATATTCAAAGTATTAATCGGACGAAAAATTAACCGGGCTTCATCTGGCGTGGGATTTATTTTTTGCGATTTTTTAACTTTTCGTCTCCGAAAGGTAAGCCAAGCCGTTAAAAATTTCTCTAAATCTTATTTTTCAACAAAAGCATCCGGGAAAAGTTCAATTTTGACGATATGACAGGCTTGCGGGGGGTACGCTATACTGGCTCCAATAAATCCATTATGAAAGCAGGTTGAATAAATATTGAATCAAATCCCTGAGGTCAAAGTGTTCAAGCACTCTTTCGCCAGTCCGGAAGAATATCAGGAGTTTCTGAGCGATTTGCAGGTCAGCTCCCAGTTTAAGATGCGATACCGCGGGCTGTATCAGTACTATGGGAAAGATTTAATAGCCTTTAAGCGCGAAAAGCCCCGTTGTATGATCCGCAATGAATTTCTTCAAGTCTTTTCAAGCTACATGACCGATTATCTGGAAGATCACTGTCCTCCAAGTTGGAATGACTGTCATCCTCCCTTTTGGGAAGAACTCATTTTCGCCCATTTCCCCCACCACTTTAAAGTCACTGAAGAAGAGAAAGAAGTCGAGAATTTTCTTTCTGAACTTAATAGGTTTGTCAAACGTATTGATAAGAAAGCCGGCACCAGATGGACTCAAGAGGTTAGGACCTATTCTGACGAAGCGTTGATTGATTTAAAAATATGCGAACGACTCCTCAACCGCCTATTTCTCAAGCAATATCCGGATTTCCATAAGGAGGGCTGGGATTTTAAAAAAGATTTTGATCGAATTGAACACTTGCTTTATCATTTTAACAGATCTTTTCATACCCTTTTTCAGGTGATTGACATTATTGATGAGACGGTTATTCTTGAAAAGTTGGACGACGGAAGGATTTTTCACACTAGAGGGCTTCCGGTCAATATAATTAAACCAGATCTGTTGTTCTTTGGAACGATTGGGCAAAACAGTGGGCAATTTTCTTGGAGATGGCTCCTGACAGAAGGCATTTATCCGGAGAGGGCAAAGCCCTTTATGTTGAACAAGCTATATAATTTGAGCTAAATAAATTATATTGGCAAACGGAGAATGTTTCTCGAATAAGCAGCTATCAGTAAATCCATTTTCGAATCCGATAGTTTTC
>NZ_VEKZ01000069.1:0-17711 GCF_007681465.1 Siminovitchia fortis | reverse complement strand
CACTTATAACACCGAGAAATTAGACTTTTTATATTTTGATTTCCTTAACGTTGTAAATCCGCATTTTCCTGACGCTACCCCTATTCTTGCTTGCGGACCATGTTCATCCCTGTCAAACCTATCTCCTGTTGTAAAGTTGTCCACTTTTTCACCGTGAACTTTTACATCAACTGTATTGTTCAGAGGCATGTTTTCAGTTGAGAGTAAACCAGTTCTGCCTTGATCGGCATCACTGTCCACCAGCACTAAAATATGTCCATTTTCCACTTCATTCGCATACCTGTCAACATCCGCTTCCGTCATCCCAAGATCCAAAAGCTGATCTGAGTATTTCTTGGTTTCCGCATCTTCATTATTGAAAAATGATTTAAGTTCTTCCCAAAGGTTGTCCTGTCCTGCTGTATGTTGAATGTTATCTTTTACAGGGACACCGGTCTTTTCTTCAATTGTATTGGACTTCAATTCATCATCGGCAACCACAAAGATATGGTCGTTATCTATTCCGTCGTCTCTTAGGGAATCAATGGCCTTTATGGCTTCAAAACTTGTGGCGAAAATTCCGACAACATTTTTCTTCATTGTGAAGCCCTCCTTTATTCATAATGGGAAAAGAAGTGTTGCATTGTGTTTACCCTGTTGAAATAACAATAAACTTTTGCTTTATATCCTTGCCGGCTAGAACATATGTTGTTTTTTGTGTAATAGTGAATGAATTATATGATACAATGATGGTTAGTATGAAAGAGGAGAGAAACCATTGTACGAATACATCAAAGGGACTGTAGAGCATATCGGCCCCGAATATATTGTGATAGAGAATAACGGAATCGGCTATCAGATTTTAACGCCGAATCCTTTCGTTTTTTCAGCCAAAAAAGGCACGGAGGCCGTCATCTATACATACCAGCATGTTCGGGAGGACATCCTTGCACTTTATGGCTTTGGAACCAATACTGAAAGGGAAATGTTCAAGAAGCTGATCAGTGTTTCGGGAATCGGCCCTAAAGGCGCTCTGGCCATCCTGGCGTTCGGGGAGCCTGAACAAGTCATCCATGCAATTGAAATGGAAGATGAAAAGTTTTTGACCAAATTTCCTGGAGTCGGCAAGAAAACGGCCAGACAAATGATCCTGGATTTGAAAGGAAAACTGCACGATGTGCTGCCGGAAGGAATGACGGAAGCCGCGGCGGATATCGATTATGAAACAGCAGGAGAAGCATCTGATGGTTCGGTTGAACTGGATGAAGCGATGCTTGCTCTTGCAGCATTGGGGTACTCCGAGCGGGAGTTGAAAAAGGTCCGCCCAAAACTTGCAAAAGAGAATCTGACGACAGACCAGTTTATAAAAAGCGCGCTTCAATTGCTTATGAAACAATAACATGGAAGGAGTGATCATGGATGGAGGAAAGGGTGCTTTCCGGAGAAGCGTCTATGAATGATGTGTCTTTTGAACAAAGTCTCCGTCCGCAGTCGCTTTCCCAGTATATCGGCCAAGACAAAGTGAAGGATAATTTGTCCATTTTTATTGAAGCGGCGAAAATGAGAAAGGAAGCTCTTGACCATGTTTTGCTGTATGGTCCGCCAGGTCTTGGAAAAACAACGCTGGCTGTCGTGATTGCCAACGAAATGGGTGTGAACGTAAGGACAACGTCAGGTCCGGCCATAGAGCGGCCGGGGGATCTTGCGGCCATCCTTACTTCTCTTGAACCTGGAGAAGTATTGTTTATAGATGAGATTCACCGTTTGCCGCGTGCGATAGAAGAGGTTTTGTACCCCGCAATGGAAGATTATTGCCTCGATATTGTCATTGGAAAAGGACCGGAGGCCCGGTCTGTCAGATTGGATTTGCCTCCGTTTACGCTTGTCGGCGCCACGACACGCGCCGGAGCTGTTTCCGCCCCTTTGCGCGATCGTTTTGGAGTGCTCTGCCGCTTGGAATATTATAATGAAAGCCAGCTGACTGATATTGTCGTCAGGACTTCCGACATACTCGAAACGGAAATTGAATGGGACGGAGCAGTTGAAATTGCCAGGCGTTCCAGGGGAACACCCAGAATTGCCAACCGGCTTCTCAGAAGGGTCCGTGACTTTGCGCAGGTTCGAGGGGATGGCGTCATTACACTTCCGTTGGCTGATGAAGCCCTTGAATTGCTGCAGGTTGACAAGCTTGGGCTTGATCATATTGATCATAAGCTGCTGCGGGGAATCATTGAGAAGTTCAGGGGCGGTCCAGTCGGTATCGGTACAATCGCGGCAAGCATCGGGGAGGAATCAACTACGATTGAAGATGTGTATGAACCTTATCTCCTCCAAATCGGTTTCCTGCAGCGGACTCCGAGGGGGCGGATGGTGACGCAGCAAGTATATGAACATTTCAAATTGGAGGTGCCGCACCGTTGAACGGGATGGCGAAGCTTTTAATGGTTGCCGGTGCTGTGATTTTCATCGCCGGGTTTCTGATCCATTTTCTTAAGCTCGGAAGGCTTCCCGGCGATATTGTTATCAAAAAAGGAAATGCCACTTTCTTTTTCCCTGTCATGACATCCATCATTATAAGCGTCATTTTATCGGCAATCTTTTTTCTAGTTGGGAGGCTTAAATGAATTTTGAAAGTAGATATGTTTGATTTCGACCTACCTGAGGAGCTGATTGCGCAAACACCGCTGAAAAACCGGTCTTCAAGCAGGTTGATGGTTTTGAATAAGCTTACAGGTGAAATAAAACATGAAACGTTCAGCAAACTGATCGATTATTTGAATCCCGGCGACTGCCTTGTTTTAAATGATACAAAGGTTCTGCCTGCCCGTCTGTTCGGGATAAAAACGGACACTGGGGCAAAAGTTGAAGTGCTTTTGCTTAAGCAAGTGCACGGAGATTGCTGGGAGACGCTCGTTAAGCCTGCAAAGCGCGTAAAAACCGGAACTGTCATTTCTTTTGGTGACGGCCAACTGAAAGCGGTCTGCACGGGAACGGAGGAGCACGGTGGCAGGCTGTTCGAGTTTCAATATGAAGGTATCTTTTATGAAATTTTGGATGCTCTCGGGAAGATGCCCCTCCCTCCTTACATAAAGGAACAGTTGGAAGACCAGGACAGATACCAGACGGTATATGCGCGTGAAAGGGGATCAGCCGCCGCTCCGACGGCAGGCCTCCATTTTACAAATGAATTGCTTGAAAATATAAAAGAAAAAGGTGTCCATGTGACCTTCATTACCCTTCATGTGGGACTTGGAACATTCAGGCCCGTTAGTGTGGATAGTGTTGAAGATCATGATATGCATGCTGAGTTTTACCGCATGTCAGAGGAGACGGCAGACCTTCTGAACAAGGTGAAAAAGGATGGAGGCAGAATCATTTCAGTAGGAACCACTTCTACGAGGACACTTGAAACGATCGCTGGGGCAAATGACGGTTTATTTATAGCCGGAAGCGGCTGGACTGACATTTTCATTTACCCGGGTTACACATTCCAGGCCGTTGACGGGCTGGTGACGAATTTTCATCTGCCAATGTCCACATTGATCATGCTTGTCAGTGCATTGGCCGGACGTGAACATATTCTCCATGCATACGAAACGGCTGTTCAAGAGAAATACAGGTTTTTCAGCTTTGGAGATGCAATGCTGATTATTTAATCTGATACAGGAAAGGGGGGTGCTCATTGCCTGCCATTACATATGAATTGATCAAAACTTGCAAACAGACAGGTGCCAGGCTGGGAATGGTCCATACTCCGCATGGATCATATGAGACGCCCATGTTTATGCCGGTAGGAACGCTGGCAACTGTCAAAACGATGAGCCCAGAAGAATTGAAAGAAATGGGCGCGGGCATCATTCTCAGCAATACATATCATTTATGGCTGCGGCCTGGAGAGGATATTGTTGAAGAGGCCGGAGGGCTTCACAAGTTTATGAACTGGGATCAAGGAATTTTAACCG
The DNA here is from genome assembly GCF_007681465.1 of Siminovitchia fortis. Classification (NCBI taxonomy): domain Bacteria; kingdom Bacillati; phylum Bacillota; class Bacilli; order Caryophanales; family Bacillaceae; genus Siminovitchia; species Siminovitchia fortis. The sequence continues at coordinate 13,770 of NZ_VEKZ01000069.1, read as the reverse complement.
ATTCAGGCGGTTTCCAGGTATTCAGCCTAAGCGAATTCAGGCAGATCGAAGAAGAAGGGGTCCATTTCCGGAACCACCTGAATGGGGATAAATTATTTCTATCACCCGAAAAGGCGATGTCCATCCAAAATTCATTAGGGTCCGATATTATGATGGCGTTTGATGAATGTCCGCCATACCCGGCTTCTCACGAATATATGAAAAACTCGGTGGAACGGACATCGCGCTGGGCTGAAAGATGCCTAAATGCCCACAAGCGCCCGAAAGACCAGGGGCTTTTCGGGATTGTGCAGGGCGGTGAATATGAAGATTTGCGCAAGCAGAGTGCAAAAGATCTTGTTTCCCTTGACTTTCCCGGCTATGCGATTGGCGGCTTGTCTGTGGGTGAACCGAAAGATGTAATGAACCGCATGCTTGAATTTACAACCCCGCTTTTACCGTCCGACAAACCTCGTTATTTGATGGGAGTGGGTTCACCGGATTCTCTTGTTGACGGCGCGATAAGAGGGGTGGACATGTTTGACTGTGTCCTTCCGACGCGCATTGCAAGAAATGGCACTCTGATGACAAGCCAAGGGCGCCTGGTTGTGAAAAATGCGGCCTATGCGAGAGATTTTGGGCCATTGGATGAAGATTGCGATTGTTACGCCTGCCGGAATTATTCACGTGCCTATGTCCGCCATTTAATTAAATGCAACGAAACATTCGGAATTAGGCTTACGACTTACCATAATTTATATTTTCTGTTAAAATTGATGAAGCAAGTCAGAGATGCGATTAAAGAAGATCGTCTCGGTGACTTCAGGGAAGAATTTTTTGAGCGCTATGGATTTAATCGTCCTGACGCAAAAAATTTCTAATAATACATCATCTAAGAAAGGGGGAAGGAGCTTGCAGACACTTGCTAATCTAACACCGTTTATATTGATGTTCGTTCTATTTTACTTTTTGTTAATCAGGCCGAACCAAAAACGGCAAAAGGCTGTCCAAACGATGCAGAACAATTTGCAAAAAGGGGACAAGGTGATTACTATCGGAGGTCTCCATGGGACGATCGACGCAATTGATGAAGGGAAAGTAGTCATTCTTTGCGGTGATGGCAGCAGACTTACATATGATCGAAATGCGATTCGCGAAGTAGTGCAATCTTAGGAAAGATCAATGCAAAAAAGAAGCGTGACAATGTGACGCTTCTTTTTTATTTTTATGAGTGATGCTGCGGTGGACCGCCTGCGATGTTTACCCCAAGAACACCTCCCATCATGGCGGTCAATGTATAGCAAATGTAGTAAACAAGCTGTTCCAATGTGAAAAGGGAACCGTGGCCCAAATATTGATATAAGAGAATGATCAAGCTGTATAAAAGGCCCGTTGCTCCGCCCAGTACCCATCCTTTTTGCTTGCCTTTGCCGCCGCAGATGAATCCTCCGGCAAATACACTGAAAAAGGAGATGATCGTAATGAGTAAGCTGATGGATTTTTCCTGGGTATTTGTGAAAGACAGTATGAATGAAAAAATGAAACTCGTAATGGCAGCGAGCAAAAATATCGTGATTACCCCATATAAAACCGATACTCCGAAATTCTTCGCCTCGATCATCTTTCACTCCTTTCCTTGAATCATTTGGGCAAAATACGCCTGTCCTTCTACAAACATATTCACAAATTCAGTTATTAGAAGCCTTTTTCCTCATGTTTATCAATTTGTTGTCTATACTAAGTCATGAGTTTGAGGACAGGAGGAAACAAAGGTGAACGATTATCTGATTATAATCTTGCGGACAATACTCCTGTACGGAGTGATCCTTATTATTTTCCGCCTGGCGGGAAAAAGGGAAATTGGAGAGCTTAGCGTTCTGGACCTTGTGGTTTTCATCATGATCGGGGAAATGGCTGTTGTTGCAATTGAGCAGCATAAAGATCCGATCATGCATACGATTGTGCCTATGTCAGTTTTGCTTATCATTCAGGTGGGAATGGCCTTTTTTTCATTAAAAAGCCGTAAATTCAGGCATATCATTGATGGAAAAGCAACAGTCCTCATTGAAAGAGGAAATATTAATGAGAGAGAAATGAAAAAGCACCGTTATAATTTTGACGATTTGCTCATGCAGCTGCGGCAGAAGGATATAAGCAATATCGCAGATGTTGAGTTTGCCATCCTGGAAACGTCAGGGGAATTATCTGTGTTTAAAAAAGGAAACAAAAAGAAGGCCGGTTCTGTGACCATTCCCCTTATCGTAGACGGAAAAATCCAGCAGGAGGGTTTAAAAGAATCGAATAAAAGCGAGCAATGGCTTAGGCGGGAACTAAAAACAAGAGGGCATAAAGATATCGAGAATATTTCCTTTTGCAGTTTTCAGGACGGAAACTTTTTTGTTGATTACATTGATGAAAAGAAGAAATGACGAGGGGCCTGGATCCTGCCGCATTAATGCATTGCCACTTTAACGTGATGGGGGACAGTCCCCCATCGAATTAAAGTGTTAATGCTTTAAAGTGATGAGGCCCCGGCTTTATTTTATTATATTGCCGATGACCGGGATTTTTGTCATGTCATTTTTATTCACCAGTTTAAAGCCAAACAGCAAAGCTAAATAGATCAGTGTTGTGATGATGATTCCTATGGCCAGTTTTATAAAATTCGAATCAAAAAAGAGAGAGTCGAATATTATTTTTCCGCTCCAGCCTGCCAGTATGGCAGCAGCGAAAAATTTTACATAATCAAAAATATATACGGTAAATTGGACCTTCTTTAAAACGGTGGCATAGTGCAGTGCGGTGATCAGCAAGGTTCCCGCTGCAATTCCAAGCGCCGCCCCTGTAATCCCGATGTGCGGCTGGGATGCCAGCATAAAGATGACGGCAAGCTTGACGGCGTTCCCGATCAGGCTGTTGATCATGGCAGCCCTGGCCAGGTCAAGGGCCTGCAAAATAGCCTGCAGCGGTCCCTGATAGTAATGAAAGATAAAAAATGGGGCCATTAGCCTGATAAAATAAGCGCCATTTTCCGATCCGTATATGAGTTTCATTAATGGCTCGGAAAATGTGAACAAAACGATCACTGACAGTCCGCCGGAAAGCAGGGCGAAGCGCAGCGCCTGCTGAAGCCTGTATTCCACCAGCCTATGGTTGCGGACTGCGTTGGCCTCACTTATGGCCGGAACGAGCGATGTTGCAAGAGAGAACGTAATAAAGGAAGGCAGGGTCAGCAAAGGCAGGGCATATCCGGTCAAAAGTCCGTACTGTTTTGTGGCAATGCCGGCGGCAACACCTGCCAACAGCAGGCTCTGAGATACGATGATCGGCTCGAAAAACCAGGACAAAGACCCGATCATCCTGCTGCCCGTCGTAGGCAGTGCCACTTGCATCAGTTCTTTGAACGTTTCCTTTCCGCCTTTTAATGCATTTAAAAAATGTCTTCTGACCGGAAATCTTTTTTTTACTTTAAACATGGCAAACAAGTATAAAAGAGAAACGAGCTCTCCTATAACTGTGGCAACCATCGCTGCAGCCGCCGCATATTCGATCCCCATTGGAAGAAAGGCTTTTGTAAGCACTGCAATCAGCGTGATGCGGACTGCCTGTTCCAAAATTTGGGATACAGCAGACGGCTTCATATTCTGCTTACCCTGGAAATAGCCCCTGATGACAGAGGAAACGGCAACGATCGGTATGATCGGCGCAATAGCTGTAAGCGGGTAATAGGTTCTGGGATCGGTAAAGAGTGTTTTTGAAAGCAGCGGCCCCAGCATGATTAACGCAGGGGTAAAGATCAGCGAGAGCGTTCCTGTTACAGTCAAAGAAACAACGAGAATCTTTTTTACTTTCCGTTGATCCCCTTTTATGTCCGCTTCAGCGACTGCTTTGGAAATGGCTACGGGCAGACCGAGTTGTGTAATGGTCACAACAAGGAGTAAAGTCGGATAGGCCATCATGTACAAACCTACCCCTTCTTCCCCGATCAGCCGGGCAATGACGATTCTGTTTATGAAACCAAGCAGCCTTGTGACGAGGCCAGCAGCCATCAATATCATTGTTCCTTTTAAAAACTTTGACATCTATTTCCCTGCCTTCTCAAATTTGCTCAATTCGATTACAATTATGTATATGCATGGAGTTGGACAAAGCATGACAAGTTCAGTCTTTGTCTTGCGCAAAATGGAAGGGTGGATAACCGGATGGCGGAACGGAATCATGAATACGAAGACTATTTCCATAGGCTCAAACCTGCTTTAATGAGCAAGGCGGAGGAGTTTGCGGTACTTGGCTATGAGGATATTTCCATCGAGGATTTATGGAGATTTTTAACCGAAAAAACATGGAGAAAGCCTAAGGAAGGGGTAAGGGTGCACGAATTGGTTTCCGATGTCCTCTCATTGAAAGCCGGTGACTTTATGAACTTTGCAACTGTGGAAGCGTATCGTTCCCAGGGAGATCCATTTGAGGGCCTCGGGAATGACGACCTTCAACAACTATTGAAAACAGATGAAGATTGACACCCCATTTTATCTGTTTCATAATCTAAACAGACATAAGAAGATGCATGAATCGCAAGGAGGACTTATATTTAATGGTAAAAAGAAGCAGGATCGTGGCCTTTTTTCTCATATTAATTTTTCTCGCAGGAATCATGGGCTCGACCACAAACAGTATCATCAACCACATAAAGCTGGGTCTTGACCTCCAAGGCGGTTTTGAAGTTTTATATGACGTAAAACCGGCAAAAGAAGGGCAAAAAATAACAAGGGACACTTTGGTACATACAACGGATGCGCTCAGTCGAAGGGTTGACGTACTTGGTGTAAGCGAACCGAATATCCAGGTTGAAGGCACGAACAGGATCAGGGTCCAGCTCGCGGGAGTCGAAGATCAGACACAGGCGAGGGAGATTCTTGGAACACAGGCGACGCTCACATTCAGGGATGTCAATGACAATGTGATGCTGGACGGGACCGACCTTGTTGAAGGAGCTGCCAAACAAAGCTTTTCCCCGGATACGAACCAGCCCATTGTCCTCGTCAAATTGAAGGATAAAAAGAAATTCAAAGAAGTGACCCAAAAGATTCTCAGCATGAAGCCGAACAATCAACTGGCCATTTGGATGGATTTTGAAGAAGGCGTTGACTCATACGAAAAGGCGGTCGCAAGCGGCAGCCAAAAATTGCTTTCCGCTCCAAATGTCAATCAGGTGTTTAATCAAACCGATGTTTCGATTGAGGGGAATTTTACAACTGAGGAGGCAGAGAACCTTGCCAACCTGCTCAATGCCGGTGCCCTCCCTGTCAAGCTGACAGAAGTGTATTCAACGTCAGTGGGCGCCCAATTCGGTGAGCAGGCGATGGATAAAACCGTAACAGCCGGAATGATCGGGATAGCGATCATATTCTTGTTCATGATCTTTTATTACCGCTTCCCGGGATTCATTGCGTCGATTACCTTATCCGTCTATATTTATTTGATTTTGCTCATATTTACACTGATGCAGGGAGTGCTTACGTTACCGGGTATCGCTGCACTGATTCTGGGGGTTGGGATGGCGGTTGACGCCAACATACTGACATATGAAAGGCTGAAGGAAGAGATCAGGCTTGGACGGTCGCTGCGCTCTGCTTTCCAGGCAGGAAACAAGTCTTCGTTCGTAGCCATTCTTGACGCCAATATAACTACCTTATTGGCCGGAGCGGTTCTTTTTTACTTCGGTACAAGCTCTGTCAAAGGGTTTGCAACGATGCTCATATTAAGTATACTGATGAGCTTTGTCACGGCCGTTTACGGGTCGAGATTCCTTCTGGGACTATGGATCAACAGCCGTTTCTTTAAAGAAAAGCCGGGCTGGTTCGGGGTGAAGAAATCCGAGGTTCATGACCTGTCGGAAAATATTTCGGCACATGAGCTGAAAACGCCATTCGACCGATTTGATTTCGTGAAAAACAGGAAGAAGTTTTATATCTTTTCCATCTCCCTGTTCATTGCGGGGGCTATCGTCCTTGGCATGTTCAAGTTAAATCTCGGAATTGACTTTTCAAGCGGAACCCGTGTGGAAATCAATGCCGGCAAGCCTTTGACAACCGAAGAGGTGAAAACGGAACTGGAGGCAATCGGAATGCCTACTGACGATATTGTCCTTTCCGGAAACGATCAGGACATCGGCGTTGCCCGTTATAAAGGCGTTATGTCCAAAAATGAGATTGCAAAGCTGAAAAGCCATTTTGAAGAAAAATATGGTACGGATCCGAATGTCAGTACTGTGTCTTCCACAGTAGGAAAAGAGCTTGCCAGAAACGCTTTATATGCTCTTGCTATAGCAATGTTGGGCATTGTCATATATGTTTCGTTCCGATTTGAATCCAGGATGGGTCTCTCGGCTATCCTTGGTCTTGTCCATGATGCCTTTTTCATTGTTGCGTTTTTCAGCCTGACGCGGCTTGAGGTGGACCTGACATTTATTGCTGCTGTTTTGACAATTGTCGGGTACTCCATCAATGATACGATTGTCACATTTGACCGGATCCGCGAAAATATGAGAGCGAAAAAACGCCTGAAAACTGAGCAGGATATTGCAGAGATTGTGAACAAGGGGCTTCGCCAGACCCTGACGCGATCCATTAATACGGTGTTGACAGTCATCGTCACTGTTGTTGCTCTGTTGATCTTCGGCAGTGAGTCCATTCGGAGCTTCTCTCTCGCCTTGCTCGTCGGGCTGTTGGCGGGAACTTATTCGTCCATCTTCATTTCTGCACAGCTTTGGTACGATTTGAAAGTAAAAGAATTGAAGAAAAAAGGCCCCATCAAAACGGTGAAAGAAAAGAAGAAATGGTCGGACGAGCCCCAAGTATAGGGCATTCTATAGTACGCTAAACAAAAAAAGCCGCTGATTGCGGCTTTTTTGCTTGGAAAGGGCAGTATAAGTAATACAGCTTTTAAAAAGGGGACTGTCTATATGGAACAGAAGGACCGTTTTAAACAAGCAGAGGTTGCAGCATGGGCAGGCATTATCGTCAATATATTGCTCACTCTTATAAAGGGCATTTTTGGCTTGAAAGGGCACAGTAAAGCTTTGCTTGCGGATGCTGTTCATTCCGCGTCGGACATTGTCGGCTCTTTGGCTGTGTGGGTGGGCCTGCGGGCTGCAAAGCAGCCTCCGGACGAGGAGCATCCTTATGGGCATGGGAAAGCCGAATCCATAGCGGCCATTATCGTTGCAGTCATCCTGTTTATTGCCGGCGTACAAATCGGAAAATCATCTTTCGAATCATTCTTCAAACCTTTGGAAGCGCCCGGTTCGATAGCGATTTATGCTGTGGCATTTTCCATTATCGTCAAGGAGGCATTATTCCGGTACAAATACCGCCTGGGGAAAAAGCTCAATAGCGAAGCCCTGATCGTCAATGCTTATGAACACCGTTCCGATGTCTATTCGTCCATCGCCGCGTTGATTGGAATCGCTGCGTCCATCATAGGGAAAAAACTGAACATCGGCTGGCTTGTTTTTGGCGACCCTGTCGCCGGTTTGGTCGTCTCGGTCATGGTCATACGGATGGCGTGGAAACTGGGAACCGAATCCATCTATAATACATTGGACCATGTGCTGGATGATGATAAAACGGCCGGTTACAAAAATATCGTTTTATCCGTCCCAGAAGTCAGGAGAGTGGATGAACTTTATGCCCGCCAGCATGGTTATTACGTGATCATCGACTTGAAAATCGCCGTCGATCCGGAAATGACAGTGGCAGAAGGGCACCGGGCAGGTAAAAAAGTAAAGGAATTGCTGATGGATGAGCCTGATGTCCACAATGTTCTTGTCCATATTAATCCAGATTACAACGGATCCGGCGACGTAAAAAACAATGAATAATTGGCTGTCCAGCACGTTGCGGAATCAGCTCCATCCTCATGGAGAATTGAAAGGACTTCTCCCATTCTGTATAATAGGAAGCCTGGGAGAGTGAGTAAATGTTACAGCCAAATACCCGCTGGATCGTTCGGAAAACCGATGAGAAAGCGGTTCAAATACTAACTGATGAACTTGATATATCTCCGCTGACAGCCACATTGCTTGTGAACAGGGGGATTAGCGATCCTGCTGAAGCTTATCGATTTTTACATATTGAAAAAGAAGACTTTCATGATCCGTTTTTGCTGCAAGACATGAAAAAAGCGGTTGAGCGGATCCGTCAGGCAATCAAGGAACAGGAGAAAATTCTTGTATACGGCGATTATGATGCCGACGGTGTAACGAGCACCGCCGTCTTAATGACAGCATTAAGGGAATTGGGGGCTTCAGCCGAGTTTTACATACCGAATCGTTTTACGGAAGGATATGGCCCGAATGAAAAAGCTTTTCGCCGGGCCGCCGATAATGGCGTCAAGCTGATCATTACCGTTGATACCGGTATAGCATCTGTCCATGAGGCAGAAGTCGCAAAACAGCTTGGATTGGATTTGATTATCACGGATCACCATGAGATCAGGCCTGAAATACCGCCGGCATATGCCATCATACATCCAAGGCATGGCGGCACACATTATCCGTTTCCCGATCTTGCGGGAGTCGGTGTCACTTTCAAGCTTGCCCATGCCTTATACGGGACTGCGCCGGAACAGCTGCTCGACCTCGTCGCTGTCGGAACGATTGCCGACCTGGTACCCCTGCATGGGGAGAACCGGCTCATTGTCAAAAAAGGCCTACGGGTCCTCAGCCGTTCAGAGCGCCCCGGACTTGTTGCATTGAGCAAGCAGGCCGGGGTAAATCTTGCTGAAGCCAATGAAGAAACCGTCGGCTTCACAATCGGCCCCCGCCTGAATGCGGCGGGCAGGCTGTATTCTGCAGACCCTGCCGCCGAACTCTTGCTGTCAAAAGATGATGGGACGGCAGAAATGCTGGCCCGCGATATAGAACAATTAAACAACGAGAGAAAAGACATCGTTGCGGAAATAACAAAAGAAGCCGTAGAAATGGTGGAAACACTTTATCCCCCTTCCGAAAATCACGTGCTTGTCATCGGAAAAGAAGGATGGAATCCAGGGGTGATCGGCATTGTGGCTTCAAGGCTTACCGAAAAGTTCTACAGGCCGGCCATCGTCTTGGGCTATGACAAGGAGACGGGAAAGGCCAAGGGCTCTGCACGAAGCATCAAAGGCTTTGATTTGTTTGCCAATTTGCTGTCCTGCTCTGATTTGCTTGAGCATTTCGGCGGACATCCGATGGCGGCGGGAATGACTCTCTCTGTTACTGATGTGGAAGAGCTTCGAAGCAGATTGAATGTTGCGGCAAGAGACCAGCTGAGTGAGAAGGATTTGGTTCCATTTACGGATATTGATGCAGAGGCCCTATTGTCTGAAGTGGGTGTAGACTCAATAAAAGAACTGGACATGCTTGCACCATACGGGGTGGGCAATCCGAAACCGAAGTTTATGATCAGCGGCGCAGACCCGCAGGATATTAGAAAAATCGGGACTGATCAAAATCACCTGAAGCTGACTTTAAAGCAGGCCGGCGGCATGCTGGATGGAATCGGCTTTAATCTCGGATATCTTGCAGACAGTATCTCGCCTGACGCACAGCTGTCAGTCATCGGAGAACTGGCCATCAATGAATGGAATAATATGAGGAAACCGCAAATATTTATTAGAGATGCCAGTATCAGCAACTGGCAGCTGTTTGACATGCGCGGCAAAAGGCGTCCTGATAGCTGGATTCCCCTTTTACCGAAAAAGAACGTGTATTTCATCGTTTTTAGACAGCAAACGTTGGATGAGTTTTCGCTGGATGCCTCACAAGTTAAATTCATTTCTTATTACGAAGCGGCCAAAGAACTGGCCATTGATGGAAAAAGTGTTGTGTTTCTTGATATCCCTCCTAATCTAAGCCTTCTTGAGAATTTGATAGAAGGGAAGGCGCCAGATCGGATATATGCTCATTTTTCCCATGATCAGGGGCAATTTTTTAGAACGATCCCGACTAGGGAGCATTTTAAATGGTACTATGCTTTCCTTGCGAAAAGGCGGACCTTTGATGTAAGAAAGTACGGAAAAGAGCTTGAAACCTATCGCGGTTGGTCAGAAGAAACCGTCCGGTTTATGACCAAAGTGTTTTTTGAGCTGGAATTTGTTACAATAAAAGATGGAATGATCGTACTTAACCAGGTGAAAATGAAGAAAGATTTGTCGGATTCCCCTGCCTATCAACAGAAGCAGGCGGACATTGAACTTGAAAATGCTCTGATCTATTCATCATATCAGGAATTGAGGCAATGGTTTGAGAAGCGGGTTGCACACTCTGGTTATCATGAGGAGGAAGTGGATGCATGGACTTAAAACAATATATTACAATCGTTCCGGATTGGCCCCAAAAAGGGATTTTATTTAAAGATATTACGACACTGATGGATAATGGCGAGGCTTTCCGGTATGCAACGGATCAAATTGTTGAATATGCGAAAGAAAAGGAAATCGATCTCGTTGTCGGTCCCGAAGCACGCGGATTCATCATCGGCTGCCCTGTTGCCTATGCCCTCGGGGTCGGCTTTGCACCGGTCAGGAAAGAGGGAAAGCTCCCAAGAGAAACGATCAAGGCGAGTTACGGAAAAGAATACGGAAAAGATGCCTTGACCATTCACAAGGATGCGATCAAAAAGGGCCAGCGGGTATTGATTACGGATGATTTATTGGCAACCGGCGGAACGATTGAAGCGACAATCGAGCTTGTCGAAAAGCTTGGCGGCATCGTTGCAGGTATCGCTTTCCTTATTGAGCTTTCCTATTTGAACGGAAGGAAAAACCTTGAGGATTATGATCTTTTTACTCTGATGAAGTTTTAATGACTGAAAAGCACTCTCAAATGAGTGCTTTTTATTTTATCCCTCCACAATTGAGAAAAATGATGGAAAATGACAGCTCGTTCTTTACAATCAGCGTATAAAAAACGATAATAGTAATTATATATTCTTTTTTTATTCGACATTTTTCATATTTTTATTTAATAAAAAAGGTGATCCTTGTGGCAAAAGATAACATTTTAACAGCTGAAGATGTCTTTGAACAGGTAAGTGAATATTTAAATGAGGAACACGTAGAACTGGTAAAAAGGGCTTATGAATTTGCCAGTGAGGCTCATAAGGATCAGTTTCGCAAATCCGGAGAACCGTATATTATCCATCCGGTCCAGGTGGCCGGTATTCTCGCTGACCTCCAATTGGATCCCGCTGCGGTTGCTGCCGGCTTTCTTCATGATGTAGTGGAAGATACACAGGTGACCATCAAGCAGATTTCCGAGGAGTTTAATGGTGAAGTGGCGATGCTTGTTGACGGCGTCACTAAACTTGGAAAAATAAAATATAAATCGCATGAGGAGCAGCAGGCCGAAAACCATAGAAAGATGTTTGTCGCCATGGCGAAAGATATCCGGGTCATTTTGATCAAGCTTGCTGACCGTCTTCATAATATGCGGACACTAAAGCATCTCGCACCCGAGAAACAAAGAAGGATTGCCAATGAGACGCTGGAAATTTTTGCTCCGCTTGCCCACCGGCTCGGAATTTCGAAAATCAAATGGGAGTTGGAAGATACATCGCTTCGGTACATGAACCCGCAGCAATACTATCGGATTGTCAATCTGATGAAACGGAAGCGGGCCGAAAGGGAACAGTACTTGGACAACGTCATTGACGAAGTGAAGAAACGGCTGGAGGAAGTTGACATTAAGGCTGAGCTGTATGGCCGGCCCAAACATATTTATTCCATCTACCGGAAAATGACACTCCAGCACAAACAATTCAACGAAATATATGATCTTCTTGCTGTGAGGATCATCGTAAACAGCATCAAGGATTGCTATGCCGTTCTTGGTATCATCCATACATGCTGGAAGCCGATGCCCGGAAGGTTTAAAGATTATATTGCGATGCCCAAACCGAATATGTATCAGTCACTCCATACAACAGTCATCGGGCCTAAAGGGGAACCGCTGGAAGTGCAGATCCGGACGATAGAAATGCACAGGATTGCCGAGTACGGGGTTGCGGCCCACTGGGCTTATAAAGAAGGAAAGACAATTGACCAGAAATCTTCGTTCGACAAGAAACTTTCCTGGTTCAGGGAAATATTAGAATTCCAAAACGAATCGGCCAATGCCGAGGAATTCATGGAATCATTAAAAGTCGATTTATTTTCTGATATGGTGTTTGTATTCACTCCGAAGGGTGACGTCATCGAACTTCCGGCCGGATCGGTCCCGATTGATTTTGCCTACCGCATCCACTCGGAAATCGGCAACAAGACGATCGGAGCAAAGGTCAACGGGAAAATGGTCACGCTGGACTATAAACTGAGTACGGGCGATATTATAGAAATCATGACTTCCAAACATTCATACGGGCCAAGCCAGGACTGGCTCAAGCTGGCGCAGACCTCCCAAGCCAAAAATAAAATAAAGCAATTTTTCAAAAGGCAGAGAAAAGAAGAGAATATTATCAAAGGCAGGGATTTGGTTGAAAGAGAGATCAAAGAACTTGGTTTTGACGTCAAAGATATCCTTGTTCCTGAAAATATTGAAAGAACGGCGGAGAAATTCAATTTTCCGACTGAAGACGATATGTATGCGGCTGTCGGCTATAATGGCATTTCGGCACAGCAGGTCGCCAACAGGCTGACAGATAAATGGAGAAAGAAACGCGATGAGGAAGAGGCTGTCAAAGACATTGTATCAGAAGGAAAACAAACCCAGCGTCCGGGGAGACACGAAGCAGGGGTAAGAGTCAAGGGAGCGGATAATTTGCTTATCCGGCTTTCGCGCTGCTGCAATCCGGTTCCGGGTGATGAAATTATCGGTTTTATCACTAAGGGGAGAGGTGTCTCTGTCCATAGATGCGATTGCCCGAACGTTGCCAGTTCCGACCAGGAGAATCGTCTTATCCATGTTGAATGGGTGCCGGGCGGGAATACCCGGAAAGAGTATAATGTTGATATCGAAGTATTGGGCTACGACCGCCACGGACTTCTGAACGAAGTGCTGCAGACAGTAAGCGGTACAAGAACGAATATCACAGCTGTATCAGGCAGGACAGACCGGAATAAAATGGCTACGATCATGGTGACCATCGCTATCCATAACATCAGCCATCTTCATAAAGTCGTGGATAAAATCAAACAGATTCCGGACATCTATGCGGTACATCGAATCATGAACTAAAGGAGCATAAGAAAGTGAAAATCGTGCTTCAAAGGTGCAAGCAGGCGAAGGTGACAGCAGAAGGAAGGTTGACAGGATCCATCGGCAGAGGATTTGTCCTATTAGTTGGCATTACTCATGATGATACTGAAAAAGAAGCCGAATGGCTGGCCGATAAAATCATAAATCTCCGTATTTTCGAAGATGCGGATGGGAAAATGAACCGTTCATTAAAAGATGTGGATGGTGAAATCCTGTCAGTCTCCCAATTTACACTTTACGCCGACTGCAATAAAGGAAGGCGCCCCAGTTTTGTCGATGCAGCAGCTCCTGACATGGCGAATTCTATGTATGAACGCTTTAATGAACTGCTCCGGAGCAGGGGAGTAAAGGTGGAGACAGGCGTTTTCGGCGCCATGATGGAAGTCGACCTCGTCAATGATGGCCCTGTCACCCTAGTTTTGGAACGAAAAAATGAAAAATAGCTGTGGGGCTGGGCACTGTGATAAAAAGCAGTGCCCTGTTTTTTACTGAGAAAGTATAAGATGTTTTAGCTTTAAAATTTTGAACAAAGCCTTTTGTTGTCTAGCTCCAGC
>NZ_VEKZ01000068.1:380-18976 GCF_007681465.1 Siminovitchia fortis | reverse complement strand
AACTTGATTAAATCAATGTTCTCAGCCTGTTTTATTCAATTTAACTGTTAAAGTCGGGAAAAATAAACCCCAATATTCCCCCAAAACAGCCTGTTATAATAGAAAACGGCCCAAACTGTATTAATGAAAAAAGCGCCCAACCCCTTGATAACAAAGGGCTGGGCGCTTTTTTGCACCAATCGGGATGACAGGATTTGAACCTGCGACTCCTAGCACCCCATGCTAGTGCTCTACCAAGCTGAGCTACATCCCGGAGCAGGGCGACACCTCTATTATACGAGATTTATTTGCATAAGACAATGGTGAAAATTTGCCACCCCTATAAAAAACAGGCGGAAAAGTTTTCCCGCCTGTCTCCTTACATTAAGCCTTTGGCTGCTGTTGTGTAATGCAGTGGATGTTGCCGCCGCCAAGAGAAACTTCACGTGTATTTACGGAAACGATCTTGCGGTCAGGGTACATCTCTTCAAAGATCTTAACGGCTTCCTCATCTTTTGGGTCGCCGAATGATGGAATGACAACCCCGCCATTGCAAATATAGCAGTTGGCATAGGTGGCTATGAATAAAGTATCAGCCGAACGATCGAAGGCATCGGCAGAAAAGTCAATTTCGCGGGCTTCCTCGTCCGTTATCGCAATTTGCTCAGGCATAGGAAGTTTGTAGATTTTCAGCTTTCTGCCTTTGGCGTCGGTTTCCTGCTCCAGTTGTTTATAGGCTGCCTGCAACACCTCGTAATGTGGGTGTTCAGGATCGTCTGTCCAGCCGATGGCCACTTCTCCGGGACGCACATAGAATAACACTTCATCCACATGTCCATCAGTCTCATCCTCAAAAAGACCTTTTTCAATCCAGATGATCTTTTCAATATTTAAATACTCTTTTAGTTTTTCTTCAACATCTTCTTTGGACATGTTTGGATTTCGGTTTGGATTCAGAACACATTCAGCTGTTGTAATGAGCGTTCCTTCGCCGTCAACGTGGATGGCTCCGCCTTCCAATACGAAATCTTTTGCATCATAACGATCTATGTTTTCAATTTCCATTACTTTTTGTTTGACAAGCTGATCCTTGTCCCATGGGAAGTAAAGACCTTCATCCAAGCCTCCCCATGCATTGAACTGCCAGTCTATGCCGCGCACTTCACCCTTGTCATTTTTTACAAAAGTAGGACCGATATCACGCATCCAGGCATCATTGGATGAAATTTCAACCACCCTGACCCTGTCGTCCAAAAGTGCGCGGGCATTTTCAAATTGCTCTGCATTGACACACACCGTTACCGGTTCAAATTGCGAGATCGCTTTAGCTACCTCCGCAAAAGCTCTTTGTGCAGGTTTAGCTCCAGACCTCCATGTGTCCGTTCTCATGGGCCAAAGCATCCATGTACCTTCGTGCTCTTCAAATTCCCCGGGCATTCTGAAGCCGTCTTTTCTTGGTGTACTATTTATGGTCCGTGCCACAATGATCCCCTCCATGAATATTCAATAATACTACATGCAATTTCCGTGCCATATAAGAAACACACGTGATTTTACACTCACACCCCGCGCAAGCGCCTGTTCATCGACGTACAGACTGGAGTGCTCAGACGCTAAAGTCCATACTTTTTTAACCTTCTCAGATAGGAAGACTGGGTCAATCCCAAAGATTGGGCCGCCTTTCTCGTAGAAGGGTATTTCGTCTTCGCTTCCTCTATCAATCTTCTCTCAATTTTTTCCAAGTAATCCGTAAGGCTTTGGTTATTCAGCTTCCGGACAGAATGGTCCATGAATTCCTCGTATAAAATTTTATCCGGAAGGTCTGAAACTGTGATTATATCTGATTTTGCCGTTACAATCAAACGCTCAATCATATTTTCGAGCTCGCGGATGTTACCGGGCCAGCTGTAGTTCTGAAGGTATTCAAGCACTCCGCCATCCAAGGTTGACTTTTTCATATATTTATCATTAAAAAGGTTTAAATAATGGTATACCAGCGGCGGGATATCTTCATTCCGTTCCCGGAGCGCCGGTATCTGGATGGACACTACATTCAAACGGTAATATAAATCCTCGCGGAACCGCTTTTCCTTGACCATCTTCGGCAAATCTTGGTTGGTGGCAGCGATGATCCGGATATCGACTTTCTTAAGCTCTGTGCCCCCAACGGGAATAAACGATTTGTCCTGGACCAATTGGAGTAATTTCGGCTGCAGGGACAAGGGCAGCTCAGCGATTTCATCCAAAAACAATGTGCCGCCGTCCGCTTTTTCAACAAGCCCTTTTTTTCCGCTTATGTTCGCCCCGGTGAAAGCCCCTTTTTTATATCCGAAAAGCTCCGATTCCAAAAGATTTTCCGGTATGGCTCCACAGTTGATTTGGATAAAATTCTTATCTCTTCTCGAACTGTGTTTGTGGATTTCGCCGGCAATCAAGCTTTTGCCAACGCCGGATTCTCCTGTTAGTAAAATCGTTGCATCAACAGCCGATACCCGATTTACCAAGTCCAGAAGTTCTTCGTTGCTCTTGCTGTTGCCAATGATCAGCTGGCTTGTGTTTTCCCTCTGCTGCTGCTTTTTCATTTCCTGAAGCTCTTGCCAATATTGCCGCATCAGGGCTTCCGCTTTTTCCAGCTTAAATGAATTCTTGACGGTTTCGGTTATGTCTTTGACTTGAACAAGAATGTATTCTGAATCATCATCATCGATTTTTACAAGATATCCGGTCGCCAGAAACTGCCGGTCTTTGGAAGTTTGGACTTTCGTCACGACTTCTCTGTTTTCCAATACTATTTTAGTCACAGAAGGGGTGAAAAAACCGTTGTTCTCCAAGTCATTTACATGCCTGCCGATGATCTTAGAGCGCGGCGCACCGATCTGCTTCGTACTCGTATCATTGCACCAAAGTGCAATGCCATTTTTGTCAGCTATGAAAATACCATCCTTTAAATGATTGAATACTTGATGGAAATGCCGATCGTTAAAAAAGTGGTTTTTCATAAAAAGATCCTCCTCATTCTATCGAAAACGATTCGATTTCGCATCATTGTAATTCGAATTCGGTGCAAATCTATTATATATTAAAGCGTATCATAATTAAAAGCTTTTTATTTAATAGTAATTGAAATTTGGCACGGAAATTGCATATAATAAATAGTTGAGGAGGATGCGTATGGAAAAGACATCATTAAAAGTAAACAGAGAACGTTTGCTTGAAACGTTAAAAGTAAGCTCTTCCATCGGCTCAACCGGAAATGGCGGGTTAAACCGCCTGGCATTGTCGGAAGCCGATAAAAAAATGCGCGATATATTTGTCGACTGGTTAAAAGAGGAAGGTCTTGAGGTCAGAATAGACGATTTCGGTAACATATATGGAAGAAGAAAAGGCAAAAAAGACGGTCCGTCCATTGCCATCGGCTCCCACTTGGATACGCAGTCTTGCGGCGGAAAATATGACGGCATTTTGGGTGTTCTGACTGCGCTGGAAGTGATCCGTGTTTTGAATGAAAATGATATCGAAACGGAATACCCCGTTGAAGTTATCAATTTCACCAATGAAGAGGGGGCCCGCTTCTCACCTCCAATGCTCGGATCCGGGGGAATTACCGGAAATTTTTCAAAGGATTTTATTTATGGCCTGAAAGATGATGAGGGAATTTCCTTTGAACAGGCTTTAAATGAAATTAACTATATGGGAGATATTAAAAACCGTATAACAAACATCAAAAATTTTATTGAACTGCATATTGAGCAGGGCCCTATTTTACATGAAAAACATAAAACAATTGGCATTGTCCAGGGTATCCAAGGTAATGACCTATTCACGGTGAAGGTGACTGGAAAGACGAACCATGCAGGCCCGACCCCGATGAAAAACAGGCGTGATGCACTTGTGGCTGCATCCAAGATGATTGTAAAAGTAAATGAGATTACGAATGAAATCCCTGGTTTAAAAACGACCGTCGGAAAAATGAACGTGAGGCCGAACGTCACAAACGTTATTCCCGGCGAGGTAGAATTCACAATTGATATCCGCCACGAAGACAATGACCTGCGGTCTCATGCATTCGAAAGGTTAAAGGAGCAGCTTAGTGCCATTGCGCTGATGAACGAAGTGGAATTGACGATCACAACCGATTGGAATTCGGAGACGACCTTATTTGCGCCGGCCGTTAAGGATGCCATCAAAAATGCGGCAGACGAATTTGGATATTCCGCCATGGAATTGTTCAGCGGCCCTGGACATGATTCAAAATATATGGCAGGCGTGGCAGATACGGGCATGATCTTTGTTCCAAGTGTCGACGGCATCAGCCATAACGAACAGGAATTGACGCTGGATGATGACATTGAAAAAGGGGCGAACGTCCTTTTACATGTTGTGCAAAAACTGGCTAAGGACAAGCTATAAATATTTTTAAAAATAAGGAGAGAGATTTTCATGAGCAACGAAAAATTATTCAATGAGCTATCCGAACTTGATAAAAAACATATTATTCATCCGTCCACCAATCCGAAGCTTCACTCTGAAATCGGACCAAAATTGATTTTTGAAAGTGGAGAAGGCATTTATCTGAAAGACATGGGAGGCAAAACATACATCGACGGCGTATCCATGCTTTGGAATGTGAATGTGGGCCATGGTGTGAAAGAATTGGCCGAAGCTGCTTATGAACAAATGGAAAAAGCGGCTTACACAACTACTTTCTATGGCTATTCGAATGAACCGTCCGTACGTTTAGCTGAAAAAATTGCCAAAGTCACACCTGGTGACTTGAACGCGATTTTCTATACTTCCGGCGGATCTGAATCAAACGATACTGCTTTTAAATTGTCCAGATCTTACTGGGATATAAAAGGCAAAAAAGACAAGAAACTCATTATCTCTTTAAGAAGGGGCTATCACGGCGTTACAATTGCAACTCAAAGAGCAACTGGAATCGATGCTTACCGTGAATTCTCCGGATCAGGGGACCCTAATATCGTAAACGCGAAACCTCATTTGACGGAATGTGAACTTGGCGACAAGAGCCATCCGGAATATGAAGGTTCCATCAGAAGCATCATTGAAAAAGAAGGCGCTGATAAAATTGCGGCTGTTATTGTAGAGCCGATCCAGGGTGCCGGCGGGGTGCATGTGCCGCCTGAAGGTTATTTGAAAGCAGTCCGTGCGCTTTGCGACGAGTTCAACATTCACATGATTGCCGACGAAATCATCTGCGGGTTCGGAAGAACCGGAGAAATGTTCGGTGTGAATCATTGGGATGTAATTCCTGATTTCATTTGTGCTGCAAAAGGGATGACAAGCGGATATATCCAGCTTGGCGGCGTCATCATGAGAGAAGAAATCAGAGATACATTCTTCACATACGATGACATGCTTCCGCACGGATTTACGTACAGCGGTCATCCAACAGCATGTGCTGTCGGTTTGAAAAACCTTGAAATCCTTGAGCGTGATGGCTTGATTGAAAACGCAAAAGTCATGGGAGACGAATTGAAAAAAGGTCTTGACTACTTGGAAGACAAATATGCTTTCGTTGGAAATACAAGAGGCAGAGGCCTTCTTGCCGGATTCGATTTGATGGAAGATCCAGCAGCGGGCAAGCCATTTGCCGGATCTATCAAAGCAGCTGCAACAGTTGTTGAAGAAGCTTATAAGCGTGAGCTCTTAATCAGGCCGTTTGACTTCACTCCTGGAATGAACATCGTAGCAATCGCTCCGCCGCTCGTCGTACAAAAAGACGAAGTGGAAAAAATCATCGCAATCGTTGACGATGCGTTGGGAGCATTTGCGAAAACACTATAAGAAGAAAAGCGGAGGGCGACGTTAAGCGACGTACAGACTGGAGTGCCTTCGACGAGATAAAGGAAACACGGCGACGAAGGCAGGCTCAAGCAGCGACGTCCTGTCGCTTCGCCTGCACTAGCACATCCTGTGCGTCGGAGCCGATGTTGACTTATCGTAGGAGAAGGCGCGAAGTCTGCTAGTCGCTGGAGCCCGCAGCTAGACAAGAAGAAAAGCGAAAGCGCCTGTTTAGTCCCGACAAGCATAAGGCGATTCCCGAGGAGGCAGCTCTTCAAGGGAATTGACTTATGACCTCGAGGGGCTAGGCGCTTGAACTGGACAATAGAAAAGCACAAGCACGTTAGATAACTAAAAATTACTGGCTGATCACCTCAGCCAGTCCATTTTTTCAGAATAAGGGGATGTAACGATGACAACTAGTGAAAAATTGACCCTTCATCCGAAAGTAACCGAGTTTTTAAACGGTCCAAGAAAATTATTCATAGATGGCGGCTGGCATGAATCAGTAGACGGCCAAACGTTTGAAACGACCAATCCTGCTACGGGAGAAGTTTTGGCTCACGTGTATGAAGCCCGCGAAAACGATATTGATAAAGCAGTTGAAGCCGCAGCAAAAGCTTTTGAAGAAGGACCTTGGTCAAGAATCAGTGCAGCAGATCGCGCCAAGTTGATGCATAAGCTGGCTGATTTAATGGAAAGGGATTTTGAAGTCCTTGCCCAGTTAGATACATTGGATAACGGTAAACCGATCCAGGAAATGAGAAATGCCGATTTGCCTGGAGCCATTGATCAGCTCAGGTATTTTGCAGGCTGGACGACAAAAATGACCGGCCAAACCATTCCGGTTTCCAATTCATTTTTTAACTATACCCGCCACGAGCCTGTTGGTGTAGTCGGCCAAATCATTCCTTGGAACTTCCCGATCATGATGGCACTGTGGAAAATTGCTCCGGCGCTTGCCACAGGCTGCACGATCATTTTAAAACCGGCGGAACAGACGCCTCTTTCAGCGCTTTACCTAGGAAAGCTTATTGAAGAAGCAGGCTTCCCTGATGGCGTTGTCAATATTGTTCCTGGTTTTGGGAAATCAGCAGGTGATGCACTTGTTAAACATCCGAAGGTCAATAAAATTGCCTTCACCGGTTCCACACCTGTCGGAAAGTCTATCATGAAAACGGCAGCGGATACGATGAAGCGTGTAACGCTGGAGCTCGGCGGTAAATCACCGAACATCATTTTGCCTGATGCCGATCTTGATAAAGCGATTCCTGGGGTATTCAACGGAATTATGGCCAACCAAGGGGAAGTATGCTGCGCAGGATCAAGGGCGTATATTCCTGAGCAAATGTATGATGAGGTAATGGAAAGGCTTGCCGATTATGCGAAAAATGTCAAATTAGGTAATGGTTTGGCAGAAGACACGCAAATGGGACCGCTCGTTTCCGCAAGACAGCAGGACATCGTCACTTCCTACATCCAAAAAGGTATTGAGGAAGGTGCGAAACTCTTGGCAGGCGGTGAAAAATTGGACAAAGGATATTTTGTCCAGCCAACCGTTTTTGCAGCTGAAGATAACATGACCATCGCAAGGGAAGAAATTTTCGGCCCTGTCGTCGCAGCTATGAAATATAAAACAATCGACGAAGTGGTTGAGCGTGCGAATAACAGCCCATTCGGCCTTGGAGCAGGCGTATGGACAGAAAATCTTAAAAATGCTCATGTTGTCGCCAGCAAACTAAAAGCTGGTTCTGTATGGGTCAACTGCTACAATCTCACGAATGCGGCGATGCCGTTTGGCGGTTACAAGCAATCCGGAATCGGACGTGAAATGGGCTCTTATGCCTTGGAAAACTATACAGAAGTTAAAAGTGTTTGGGTTAACTTGGATTAATAAGGGACAAGCCCGGCAAAAAAAGCCGGGCGCTTTTCCCTGTTTAGAAATAGGAAGTTGACTGCGTGCTGAAAACGCATTCAACATTTCACTTGAGAGGCTGATTTGATGGAACAAAGCAATCATATTGAAAGAAAGCTGAAGCTGATACACGTTGTTGCCGTCGGTTTGGCGTACATGTCTCCAATGGCAGTGTTTGATACCTTCGGTATCGCATCGGATGTTTCGTCCGGCCATGTGCCGGCTGCATATATAGTCGTTTTTGTGGCGATCCTGTTCACGGCATTAAGTTACGGAAAGCTCGTCAGGCAATTTCCAACGGCGGGATCCGTTTATACGTATACAAGAAATATTATCAACCCATACTTGGGTGTGATAGTCGGCTGGGTAACTTTCATCGCATATATTGCGCTTCCGATGATCAATGCCCTGTTGGCAGATATTTATCTGTCGGCGGGATTTCCTGAAATTCCAGGATGGGTTTGGATCGCAGGCTTGCTGGTGGTTATCAGCTTTCTAAACATTTTTGGTGTAAAACTGGCAGCTTCCCTTAACTTGCTGCTTGTTGTATTCCAAGCGTTGGTTGGAATTATTTTTACCTACCTTACGATCCGTTCAATCGTCAAAGGTCCTGAAAGCTTTATTACCATTGGTGAGATTTTCCCTTCCGGCGATGAAGTCTCCGGCCTTTTTGGGGCTGCTGCGTTATTGGCCCTTTCATTTATTGGATTTGATGCGATTACAACACTTTCAGAGGATACGATTAATCCAAAGAAAACTATACCAAGAGCCATACTGATTGTAGCAGGAATTGGCGGTGTTTTCTTTTTCGGGGTTACCTATTTTATGCAATCCCTGTTTCCGGACGTTTCCATCTTCAATGATATTGAAGGAGCCTCCCCGGAAATTGCTGTGATGATCGGCGGGAATCTGTTTCTTTCCTTTTTCCTCGCAGGAGCGTTGTTCTCTGTTTTTGCATCAGGTTTGGCCGCCCAGCTCAGTGCTTCAAGGCTGCTGTATGCCATGGGAAGGGACGGCGTGCTTCCGAAACGTTTCTTTGGATACTTACATCCAAAATTCAACTCTCCGGTAGCTAACATTCTGTTAATCGGCGTTTTGTCGCTTGGAGCTATCTTTCTAAGCCTTGAGGAAGCTACTTCGCTTATAAATGTAGGAGCGTTCACCGCGTTTTCATTCGTGAACCTTTGTGTAATCTTTAACTTTTTCAAACAAAAGGGGCCGCGCTCGTTTGGCTTCATTATAGGTAGTTTTATTTTTCCGGCTATTGGGTTGGCGTTCGTTGTCTATCTATGGGCCAGCCTCGATATCTTTGCGATCATAGGCGGGATAGTCTGGGCTTTACTTGGGACAATTTACCTGGCCTTTACGACCGATTTCTTCAAAAAGGAACCGCCTCAGATTGCCTTTGATGAACTAGAGGCTTAATTACTCATAATGGACAGGGATCATTTGAATCTCTGTCCATTTTTTGCTGACTTAAAAAATACTTGCCAGTACTGGTTGTCTTGTTGAATATAAGGATGATAACATAATATTTATTGCAATTTTACGGATATTTTCCAGTTTTGGGCATAGGTTTTTTCAAAGTCGGGAGGTGAGCGCGGTGTTCGTCCATGTAGTGGATGAGGAGATTTATTTGAAGCTCGTCGATCAAAACGATGCGGTGAGGCTCTTTCAGCTGACAGACCGCTCAAGATGCCATTTGAGACAATGGCTTCCATGGCTGGATGATACGAACAGCGTGAATGATACGAGATATTATATTAGGGAAAGCCGGGATAGTTTTGCCAGACATAGAAGCTTGAATACGGCGATTGTTTATAAAGATAAGATAGTAGGAGTGGCAGGTTTCAACGAATTTGACTGGAATAACAGGTCCGGTTCCATCGGGTATTGGCTTGATAAACATTATACAGGCAAGGGGATCATCATTCGTTCCGTAGGAGCGCTGACGAATTTTGCTTTTACAGAGTTGAAGTTGAACCGTGTGGAAATCAGAGCAGCTAAGGAAAATCTGAAAAGCAGGGCGATCGCTGAAAAGCTCGGGTTTCGGATGGAAGGCTGCATAAGGGAAGCGGAATGGCTGTATGATCATTTTGTGGACCATGCGGTCTACGGGATGCTTGCCAGGGAATGGAATGGCTGAAAAATTACTCTTAAAATATCAAAAGAAATACCGTAAAATAAATGGCAAGATTGATAGAGGAGGCTGCAGCTTTGGAATGGACAAAAGATCAATTCACTTTAAATGACCAGAGGGACCTGCTGGATATGGACACAGTGTGCGGCCTGCTTTCGAAGACCTATTGGGCAGCAGACAGGCCGAGAGATACGATTGAAAAAAGTATTGAGAATTCAATTTCCTTTGGTATATATACAGATGGCAGACAAATCGGATTTGCGAGAGTGGTCACCGACAAAGCTGTCTTCTCCTGGCTTTTGGATGTAGTGATCGATGAAAGCTATCGTGGAAAAGGACTGGGGCAGTGGCTGGTGGACTGCATCCTGGAACATCCGGATATTAGGGAGACCAACATGAGTCTTTCAACAAAGGATGCCCACCTGTTTTATGAGAAATATGGATTTAAAAGAAATGAAACGATGAGGCGGGTCAGTACTTTTAATAAACAAAAACTTTAAGATGAGCGATGGTCAGAAAAAATGTCTAAGGTCGGCCTTAAATCCTGTTGCAGCCGTTCGAAAGTGTTATAAAGGCTGTATTTGTTTGGATTTGGTGTCAATCGTTTGGCAGGCATAGGGTTCGAATGCCTCCCGAGAAAGAGGAATTCCGGCTTGTTCGGTAGGCATAGGGGTTGAATGCCTCCCGAATAAAAAGAAATTCCCGCTTGTTCGGCAGACATAGGGTTCGAATGCCTTCCGATAAAAGGAAAGCTTCGCTTGTTCGGTAGGCATAGGGATCGAATGCCTCCCGAGAAAAAGAAAACTCTGCTCGTTCGGTAGGCATAGGGTTTGAATGCCTCCCGAATAAAAGAAAATCCCGCTTGTTCGGTAGGCATAGGGAACGAACGCCTCCCGAGAAAAAGAAAACCCCGCTCGTTCGGTAGGCATAGGGTTCGAATGCCTCCCGAGAAAAAGAAAACTCCGCTCTTTCCCAGGTATAGATCACAGTACACATGATTTACTTTCACAACCACGAAAAAACCGCCTCCCCTCAAAAGGAATGCGGTTTTATTTTGTTATAACGTGAAATCCACTTCTTTTTTCTCTTGTTCTTCATAACCCTTCATATATTTGATTCTCCTCTGGGCGGATGCCGCGTTTACCTGCTCGTCTGCATGATAAGATGAGCGGACAAGCGGCCCGGCTTCGCAGTGGCTGAAGCCTTTGGACAAAGCGATCTGTTTCAGCTCTTCAAATTCGTCCGGATGGTAATAGCGTTCAACTTTCAAATGCTTTTTCGTTGGCTGCAAATACTGTCCGATTGTCATGATGTCTACGTCATGTGCAAGCAAATCATCCATTGTTTCAATGATTTCTTCTTTCGTTTCTCCGAGTCCGACCATGATGCTGGATTTTGTCGGTGTATTCGGCGAGATTTCTTTTACACGCTGCAGCAATGTCAACGAACGGTCGTACATGGCGCGTGCGCGGACACGGCGGGTCAGTCGCCTGACCGTTTCAATGTTGTGATTGAAAATATCAGGGGCGCTTGACATTAAAGTTGAAAGGCTCTCATAGTCGCCCTTCATATCGGAAGGAAGGATTTCGATTGTGCAGCCCGGGTTGGCTTCACGGATTCTCCTTACTGTTTCGGCAAAAACGGCAGCTCCCCCGTCTTTTAGATCATCCCGTGCTACAGCGGTGACAACGACATGCTTCAAACCCATGATTTTTACTGATTCCGCTACACGTGCCGGTTCGCCCCAATCCAGTTCAGTCGGCAGCCCTGTTTTGACCGCGCAAAAACGGCAGCCCCTTGTGCAAGTATCGCCCAAAATCATGAAAGTGGCTGTTTTCCGCTCACTCCAGCATTCGTGGATATTCGGGCAGCGTGCTTCTTCACAAACAGTATTCAAACTTTTGTTCCGCATTAATTTTTTCAAGCCAGTGTATGATTCGTTCGTGTTAATCTTGATTTTCAGCCAATCCGGCTTTCTTATGTATTCTTCATTTTTTGCCATGAGCCAACACTCTCTTTCGATAATATAAATTCCAATCATCTGAACGGTATTTCGTTTCGGCCAGTTCATGTACCTCGTTCCACTGTTCTTTCGTCAACTCAAATGGAACCAGCTCAAGCTGTAAACCCTTTTCAAATCCTTTTTGAAAAGCCTTCTCAGCCATTTCATAAGTGACAGGCTGTTCGGACGCTTCGTTGATGGTGATTGCTTTTTTGGAAAAAGCGGAACGCTTCTTTTCTCTTGTTTCTTCATCAGAAAAAAAGAATAGATCAAACAGCATCTTCTTATCCATGCTGAATGGAATAGAGCCGTGCTGCAGGAGGACCCCTTTTTTCCTCGTCTGTGCGTGTCCCGAAATTTTTTTGCCATCCACCAGCATCTCATAATCCGACGGTCTTTCAAAGCAGACCGCCGACCGGTCCCTGAAGCGTTCTTTCGGGATGGAATAGTCCGCTTCGATCCCCAGCTGCTTGAACCCCTCCATGATCCCTTTCGACAATTCAAAGTATGCTTCCCGGATCGACTGGGAGATGTAGGGTTTGGATTCTGAAACGATCACGCTGTAAGTCAGCTCGTCGTCATGCAATACTGCGCTTCCGCCAGTCTGCCGGCGGACAAATTGGCAGCCATGCCGCTTCACTCCGTCAAGGTCGATGGTGCGGTCGATTTTTTGAAAATGGCCAACGGAAAGTGTCGGTGTGGACCAGCCGTAAAAACGGAGGACAGGCGGGATTTTCCCTTCGCTGTGCCAGTTCAGCAATGCTTCATCCATGGCCATGTTGACAGCGGCATCGTCGTGGCCTGAGTGTAATAATCCCCATGTATCATTCATTTGACCAACTCCTGCAGGAATACTATGAAATATTGATTTTATCTTAACGAACCCTGGTATATAAGTAAAGCCGACAGGCTTGGAAGCTGTATATATTTGGAAAAAGTATAAATCAAAGGAGGGTGGTAAATACAGGTAATAACTTTTTAAATGGAGGTATCTATATTGAAGAAAATAATTGGTCCAATCCTTCTTTTGTTTCTAATTGTAAGTGGATGCAGCGGAAATAAAGACACCGCCGACCCGAAAAAAAGCGAGGAGGTGGCACCGGTCAATGCGGAAACGCCGATCAATGTTCCTCTTATCAATACGGAAGGTGATAAGGTTGGAGAAGCCGAGCTCTCGGAAAATTCAAAAGGCGTTGCCATTCACGTGAGGGTCGAAGGACTGGAACCGGGGAGAAGGGCGATCCACCTTCACGAAACCGGAAAATGCGCACCGCCTGACTTTAAGTCTGCAGGCGCACATTTTAACCCGGGGCATAAAGAACATGGATTCCATAATCCAAAAGGCTACCATGCAGGAGATCTGCCGAACCTGGAAGTGGCTGCTGACGGAAAGGTGGATGCGGTTTTGAAAACCGCCGATGTCACCCTGGAAAGAGGGAAACCAAATTCTTTATTGGATAAAGACGGAAGCGCCCTTGTCATCCATGCCGGCGAGGATGATTATGTTACAGATCCGGCCGGGAATGCGGGCGACCGGATTGTGTGCGGGGAGATTGTGAAAGAAGGGAATTAAAATAAGGGGCTGGAAAGCCCAAAAATCTGGCGAAGAAAAATAAAGCTTTTTCTTCGCCAGATTTTTTTAGAGGATATTGGCGGATACCCACCAGCCAACTTAATCGGCTTCTTCGAGCTTCATTTCAGGCGGTTCCTTTTTAAATCCTTTTGTCAGGAAGAGCAAGTAGATGAAGCCGATTCCAGCCCAAATGGATCCAAGTGTCAGTGCGTGTACATCCAAGTTGGTGAACAGCCAGATATTTAACGCAGTTCCAATTAATGGTAGCACAAGAAAGAGAATAAAATCCTTTCCTTTTCGTTTTTTGCCCCGTACAAAGTAATGTCCGATCACTGACAGGTTTACAAACGTAAAAGTAATAAAGGCACCGAAGTTAATGAACGAAGTGGATGTGGATACATTCATGAACAATGCGATTAATCCGATAATCCCGATGATGCCGATATTGACAATCGGTGTACGGAAAGAACGGTGCAAGAATCCGAATATTTTTCTTGGCAGGACATTATCCCTTCCCATCGCAAAAAGAAGACGTGAGGCACTTGCCTGTGCGGAGAGCCCTGAAGCGAATTGCGCTGTAATCAACCCGGCAAGGAAGATGGCGCTGAATAAGTTGCCTCCGATAAACCTGGCGATTTCCAATCCGGCTGTGTCATAGTTTTCAAACTGTGTATGATCAGGGAACACCAAATATACAAAATAGGAAACGATAACAAAAATGGCTCCGCCGATCAATGCGATAAGAAAAATAGCCCGTGGCAACGTTTTTTCAGGATCGATCGTTTCTTCAGAAAGAGTTGTAACTGCATCAAATCCTAAGAAAGAATAACAGGCGATCGAAGCTCCTGCCAAAACAAGCGGGAATGACACGTCTCCGTTGAAGAAAGGAGTCGCTGTGAAAAATGTGCCCATGCCTTCTCCGTGAGACAGGCTGACGATTGATAAAATAATGAACAAACCAATAACCAAAAACTGAAAAAGCATCATGATGAAGTTAATGGTTGTCGTTACACGAATCCCAATGATGTTAATTCCTGTTGTAATAATGATGAAAGCTAAAATCCAGACCCACGTGCCGATGGCGGGAAAAGCAGCGTTTAAATAAACGCTTCCAATGAGCCAAATAACCATTGGCAAAAAGACATAATCCAGTATGACAGCCCAACCGACCATAAAACCTAAATGAGGATTAATGGATTTCCGTGTAAAAGTGTAAGCGGAACCGGAAATTGGATAGGCTTTAACCATTTGTCCGTAGCTGTATGCGGTGAACAGCATTGCAACCATAGCTACGAGGTAGGCGTTTGCCACAACTCCTCCGGTTTCATCGGCTAGAACACCGTAAATGCCGAAAACAACCATCGGTGTCATATACGCAAGGCCGAACAGTACAACCGGCCAAAGTGTTAAAGTACGTTTAAGAGACTGAGTGCTCTG
This sequence comes from Siminovitchia fortis, assembly GCF_007681465.1. Taxonomy (NCBI): domain Bacteria; kingdom Bacillati; phylum Bacillota; class Bacilli; order Caryophanales; family Bacillaceae; genus Siminovitchia; species Siminovitchia fortis. Next base: position 4,125 of record NZ_VEKZ01000068.1, on the reverse strand, counting down.
TTCCATGATGTTCATCCTTTCATGTATAGGGTTGATGTTGATTATAAAAATTATGCAATTATCGTGCCAATATATTTATTGTATAAAAGAAGAATGAATGACCAATGGAAAGTTTTAAAATGATGATTTTTTTCATTATTCAAGGTGGCTTAAAATGAAAAAGCGCTTGCCATTCCGCAATAAAAGGAGTTATAATGAAATTATTCATTAAAAATGATGTTTTTCATTAAAAAATGATTCCTTCTTATAAGGGAGGTTTTTATAAAGTGCTCGACTACGCAGCTATTTTTATGGATGAACAGCATAGAATAGCTCTAATTAAAGGAGATATTTCAAAGGTTTTCAGTTCCACTTCTTTTTCTCTGGCAAGCGGTACCCACCTATTTCAGATTGACTGGAGCCAAGTGTTGGACGAGCCCCCTTCTTTAAGTAAGGGATCACACGCGACAAGGCTCCGTTCCGGAGAATGGGTATTATTTTTAACGATTGAGCTTCCTGTTTCAAGTCCGGAACTGGCGTATATGATTCTCGTCTGCAGGCTTGATGGAGAATTCCGGATGGAAGAAGACCTGCAGTCGTCTTCTTTGGATGAAATGCCGGTGAAATCCGATTCAATGAAAAAAATCATGGATATTATCCATCGTATATCTGAAGTGGATTCGACGGTGCTTTTACTCGGTGAAACCGGTGTAGGAAAAACAAGACTCGCACGGTATATTCACGAAGTCAGTTCGCGCTCAAAACAGCCATTCATGGTGGTTAACTGCGGGGCGATACCTGATAGCTTGATAGAATCTGAACTGTTTGGTTATGAATCAGGTGCTTTTACGGGTGGCAGAAGCAAGGGAAAAAAAGGTTTAATTGAGTCGGCGGATGGGGGCATCCTGTTTCTGGATGAAATTGCAGAGCTCCCTTATTCGATACAGTCCAAGTTATTGGAAGTACTGCAGGAGCATACGTTCAGGAAAGTGGGCGGGACAAAAAGCATGAAGGTTGATATTAGAATCATTGCGGCCACTAACAAGGATCTGCAAAAGATGGTTCAGGAAAAAATGTTCCGTGAAGACCTTTATTACCGTCTCCACGTTGTACCGCTGACAATTCCGCCGTTAAGAGAACGCAAGGAAGAGATTATTCCTTTGGCGGAGCTTTTTGTCCGAAAGTTTAACCAAAAATATGGACTTCGCTTTGCTTTATCTTCAAATGCCAAAGATCGTCTGCTTGCCAATCCTTGGCGGGGAAACATCCGTGAACTGGAAAATACGATTGAGCGGATGGTCGTGACCCAATCGGAAGAAATGAGCCACCGTGAAGACGGACGGCCATTTGAAATGGGGGAACAGCTCCCGCCGCTGAAAGAAGCCAAGAGGCAGCTTGAAAAAGAATTGATTTTACGGGCGTATGAATTATATGGAACGACTTATAAAGCGGCAGAAGTTTTGCAGGTCGACCAGTCCACTATTGCGAAAAAAGTGAAGCAATACCGGGAAGAGGAGGGACAGCAATCATGAATAAAATCAATATTGCCTTGGCACAGCTGCGCTGCGAACTGCGAAATAAAGAGACCAATCTCCTGCGCATTCTTCAAAGTTTGGAGGAGGCAAGCAAAAAGGGTGCCGATTATGTCCTGTTCCCCGAATTATACTTGACTGGTTATGTGATGGACAACCAGCTTAAACAGTTGGCTGAAACAGAGAATGGACCGAGCATACAAAAAATAAGAGAAAAAGCTAAACAGTGTCGAGTCGGTGCGATTGTCGGCTTTCCGGAACAGGAAGGCGATTTGATGTATAATACGGCCCTGCTGATAGGAAAAGATGGGGACATTATCGGCAAGTACCGCAAGGTACATTTATACCACCGTGAAAAGGACTGGTTTGCTCCAGGGGATTCTTTTCCGGTATTTTCACTTCCGGAAGGGAATATTGGGCTGCTGATTACGTATGACATGGAATTCCCTGAATCATCCCGGATCCTGGCGATGAAAGACGCGCAACTGCTGCTTGTCCTTGCAGCGAACATGGTTCCGTATCAGCACTTTCAGGATACTTTTGTCAAAGCCCGTGCTCTGGAAAACCATGTCTACACAGCATTGGCCAATATGGTGGGCCTTGATAGCGAAAATATATTTTTCGGGGAAAGCCAAATTGTTCATCCAAACGGGCAGGAAATATATAAAGGGAAAAATAATGAGGAAATCCCTGTTATCAGTCTCAACTTATCTCAAACAAATCCAGAGAAAGAAATGCTTGATTACCTGCATAATAGAAGGACATCCGTATATCGGGCGGAAAGTTTTTATAAAGAGGGATAGAATATATTTTAAAAAATGGCACGGTATTTGCATGTGTTGTATATATAAGGAGGGATAATCGTGAAAGCGATTAAAGTTTCTGTAGCTCAGTTAATGCCTAAATTGGCGGACAAGCAGAAAAATCTTCAGTTGATATCCGACGCAATGATCGAAGCAAAAAGGGATCAGGCTGATCTGATCATATTCCCTGAATTATTTTTAACGGGATATTCGGTAGGGAGCGAGTTAGATCAGCTAGCCGAAACGGAAGATGGACCTGGAATGACTGAAGTAAGAAGGCTATGCCTTGAACAGGGATTGTATGCAGCAATCAGTTTTCCGGAGAAGGGTGAAGATGGTCATTACTACATCTCTTCTGCTTTGATTGATGATAATGGAGAGGTTTTGGGTATTTACCGAAAGACACATTTATTTGATCAGGAAAAAATGCATTTCACCCCTGGGTCTGAGTTTAAAGTGATTGAGACACCTTTGGGGAAAATTGGAATGATGATCTGTTTTGATGTGGAATTTCCGGAAATCGCACGCTCATTGAAACTATCCGGAGCGGACTTCATTGTTATCGTCAATGCCAATATGCATCCGTATGAATTGCACCACAATCTTTTCGCAAGGGCTCGGGCATTGGAAAATGAGATTCCTGTCATTATTTGCAATCGCCTTGGTAAAGAGGGCGACCTCGACTTTTGCGGGGACAGTATGGTTATTGATGCAACAGGGGACATCCTGTTGGAAATGAAACAGACAGAAGGCGTCCAAACAGTGGAGCTGGCCATCGGACAGCAGCTTGACCCAAAAATGAGCTACACGGCCAACCGAAGGGCGGAATTATACTCGAAAATCGCAGAACAATAGAAATGACCCGGCGCAGCCGGGCCATTTTGTTTAAATCATTTTTCTCTTTAAAGATCGAATGGCTAATTCATGTTCACCAATAATGCTGTACATGGATTTTTGGACTTCCATAAAGTCTTCAAACAACTCTTTCAATTCCAGAACAGCTACTTTGATTGAAGGAATTTCCGCCACCTCTTTAAAGAGCCTTTCGAACTTATCATCGGTCTCCTTATTTCGGATATCCTGTTTGGCAGCCATGTTTTGTATTTCATCTTTAATGTTCCGAATGTCATCTTTGGTCGCCATATTTCGTATATCGTCTTTAGTAGCCATATTTTGAATGTCGTCTTTGGTGGCCATGTTTTGAATGTCGTCTTTGGTGGCCATGTTTTGAATGTCATCTTTGGTCGCCATGTTTTGTATGTCGTCTTTGGTGGCCATGTTTTGTATGTCATCTTTGGTGGCCATGTTTTGTATGTCATCTTTGGTGGCCATGTTTTGAATGTCGTCTTTGGTCGCCATGTTTTGAATGTCGTCTTTGGTGGCCATGTTTTGTATGTCATCTTTGGTGGCCATGTTTTGTATGTCATCTTT
>NZ_VEKZ01000068.1:0-283 GCF_007681465.1 Siminovitchia fortis | reverse complement strand
TTTGGTGGCCATGTTTCGTATATCATCTTTAGTCGCCATCTGTTTCAAATCTTCTTTAGAAGCCAGTTGGCTGAGCCTTTCTTTGATAGAATCAAGTTCGCCCAATTTCTCTAGAATAAAATCCAGTCTATCTTCCATTTGTAAGACCTCCTGGCGAAATCGCTTATTATTAATTTATTATAGCATGGGCGGATGGGTAATCAGGGATGAAAATCAATGTCTATATAAGTTGAATTAATTTTTCTTCATCAGCGTTGGAGAGGCCGTCTACTTTGGTTAACGC
>NZ_VEKZ01000067.1:7303-20074 GCF_007681465.1 Siminovitchia fortis | reverse complement strand
AATTTCTTGTCCCAAGTGGGTCAAAAAGATGGCAGAGGTGGAGCTAACCTATGTCCTTCTTCACTTCATAAGGATGTGAAATTTTTCATCTTCACGCAACCATTCACTTACCTTTTTATTTCCACTCCAATCATGCACTATTTTTTGCAACGGTTTTTTTGTTGCTATATTGTAATCATATATTTTTCCTTTTTTATTAAATAAGACACCAAAAATAGACGTTCTTCCCTTTTTTTCGAGTAATTGGATATTATGAATCCTCAAAGGGGTATCCTGAATGAATTCATATATATTTTCATTACTTCCGTGACAATAAAAAAATCCTAGTTTTTCGGCAACTAGGTTTTCTTTATAACGTTCTATTATATGTTTATAATCTAAATTGGAAGCTTCCAAAAATTCTTTGTACCAATCTTCATTCTTGAACTTTTCATACACTTGTAAAACTTCCAATTTTGTCTGATAAGGAAAAACATCAAGTGTAGAAGTGATCCTGTCTCTTTTTATTTCAATTATATTGTTTGTTTTTATGACCCCATATAACGGTTTATCGTTATAAACAATCCCTTTTGGAACTCGAACTTCATCACCCAACTCTTTATAATCAGGCTTTTCTGTCCTCCCCCCCTTGGATGTTATTCTCACTGCAAAAACACTATTGTTTTTCTTGTTATATCCTAATACCATTGCAGGTCTTGGTTTGTGATGATCTTTATTCTTTGAAAAAAAGTCATAATACCTAATTAAATCTCCCGACTTATAGTAATGTCTAAAACTCATAGTCCACCTTCTTTACTGATGTTCCATCGAGTTTAACCAATCTTCATAATCTTCATCTTCAATAACATACTGATCAACTAGGTAAATCATATCAATGCCACGCATTTTATTTTTTTCTTTGAGAACCTCTAATGCTTTTTCAACATAGTGCAACAAATCTTCGTCTATAAGCATTTCTTCTTGTATTTGTTTTGCTGTTTTTCCTTCTATCGAATAATTTTTCAAGAAATCTAAAGAACGAGTGTACTCTAAATATGCATCTTTGCTTGAAAAATCATTTCTTGTTTTCAACACATAAATCCCCCTTTTAAAAAAAGAGTATATCACTTTATTTTAGCAACCTTTCTATAATTCAGCAATTCATCTTCTTGCTACAGACACAACATTATTCGTACTTAAATTCTCTTCGCCACGAACATTTTTGTATTTATAATCAAAATCAATGATGATTGTTTCTCCGAATGGTCGCTTACCATGAACCGGCACTCCTGAATCGTTTTTAAACGTTATAGTATATCCTTTGTCATTCAAGTTTCGCACTATATTGTTCACCTTATCGGTCACTCCGCCTTCTTCCTTTACTATGGAAGTAACCTCTGTAGTAATTTTCATAAAAGCGTGTTGATGCACGCTTCCTATACCTACTTGTAAAAATATAGGTACAATAAATGCGATAAAAATCGCCATTGAAAAGATAGCCCCTTTTATCTCACTCAATGATTTTTACCCCCCTTTACAAATGTTGGTTAACAAAACTCTCAATAAATTCATTCATATTTCTAAAGAAACTTTCTTCATCTTCTACATGTACTTCATAAGAGAACACCTTATTTTTTCCAACATTTTGTGTAACTACTGATGCACCACAAAAAACAAATACTGGAACAACTTTTGCTACGAAGAACGCCCTTTTAAGTTTATTTACATCAACGTCTAATTTATTTTCTAACAACTCTACTAATGAACCATTGTAAAAGTTGACAGTAGATTTTCCATCTTCTAAGAAATAAAAGTTTGCTATCGTTTTCATTTTAAAATCCCCCATTTACTCTCCTAATTGATTTATAGCTAAATGCCTTTCAGAAGTGGCTTTTACTTCTCCTTTTTCATTAACATATTGAATCCGAAATTGAACACTTCTAATTTCCTTATCAACGTTAGTTACTTGTCCATTTTTATCAAAGAAAACATAGTCAAAATGAATATCATAAGGATGATTTTTTTGTACAGAAACTATTTTCGCTGTCAAATTCGCTATCAATTCATCTTTATCAAAAAACTGCTCATTGACTTTTCCATTTTCATTCATTTCACTTCTTATTGTTCCAGCACTTATCGTATCTGCTAACACTTCAATATCTGTTACAGTGTTTGTATTTATGTTTTGTATTGATGAAGCATAGGCAATCCCTAAAACAAGTGCTATTACTAAAATGGATGCAAATATCCATTTTAACGGTGACATCATACTCGTACCACCCCTTTTTCACGCCGAACTAATGCACATAAAAAAGGCTATCCATTCAATAACCTTTAATAAATGTGATTAATTCAAATTTTAATAACTAAACTATCGAAAAAATTCTTTCCCCCGTGCCATTTTCTTATCTCGCTTTTCAAAAGCTGAAAGTGTTTCAAGAAACTTTCTTTTAAATTCTCTATCATTTCTCCTTAAAAAGTCGTATAGATTTTTCACATAAGGGGGTTCCGCTTGATTAGGGTAATCAAATTGACGATACTCTAAATCTAATGCCTTTATCACATTTGTTACATTTTTAAATTCTCTGTCGAGATTATCAGGAAAAGCTCCGACTATCTGTTTTCCTCTCAACAATTGCTCATTTTCCAGAATAAACTCTGTAATTTCAGCACAACGATTTCCTCTATTGTTTTCTAATGCAACAACTCCTACATTTGAATCAATCGCCTTAAAAGATACTGCATCCAATCGTGAATTGCAGATTACAACTGTTTCTGCATCATGTTCTACATCTATTAGATCACGGCTGTTTTGGTTAAAAGATTGTTTTACTTGGTGAAATTTTTCCTTGAAGCCAACTCTATTCTCGTTTAATAATTCGTTGGAATCGGTTATCCCATTGGGATATAAGAATATCTGATAATGGAAAATATCATTTTCTTCTAACGCTGTCATTATTTCAGCATTTGCCCTCCAACCAGCAACATCATCATCCATTGCCAAAACAATGTCCTTGTCTTGAAATAATCGTTTCTTTCGACTAATAAAATCTTTAATATTTCTCGTTTTAGCACTACCTGTCAATGCGATAAACCCCACACTAGGATCAATTTCTCTAAAACTTAATCCATCCAATACTGCTTCTGTTATAACGAGTGTTTTAGATTGGTTAGGTAGAGAAATAAAAAAATCCCTCGTTTCTTTTGAAGGATTTACAATTAATTGTATTTCTTTAGGTTCAATATTCGGTTCAATGCTGGAACGCAATAATATTCGATCAACATTATTGTCTTGCCCATATACTGGAAACACTAAATTCCGTTTACACATCCATTCATTTTTTGAATAATCTTTACCAAGTAAAGGCTCCATCTTACTAAACAAAAAAGCCACAAATTTTTCATTTTTAAAATCGACAATAAACTCTTTGGCAATATCTTTTGATATGCCACGATAACCATTATCGAGTGCTTCGCTCTCGAAATATTTTTGAACATGCTTAAATACTTTATTTGTCCAATTTAATGCTTCAACTTGTTTTTCCGTTAATTCAGGATATTCTTCATGTATTTTCTGTTTTTTATATGAAGCTTCGCTTACTTTTTCCTTGAATTGCAATATCATCCTTTCACCACAGAAGTTTTCACGGTTGCATTGAATAAAATTTAGATTGTTTTTATAAATAAAAGCTTCATTTCTTTGACATTCAGGACATGTACATAAAAAATAACGCCCTTTATCTTGAGCGTTAAGTTCATTGAGTGCATCCTCTATCGTTTTAAACGTTAATTTCTTCTGCGCTTTCCAACTCTTCCTCATCATCAACCATTCCCTTATCAATGTTCGAGTCTTTCGGAAGTGTTTCTTCTTTTCTCTTCTCAATTACTTCAAAGAAATTCTTAACAACAGGGCTAAAAATTAATGATTTTACCATGTCATCATTTTTAATCGCAAAACCACCAAAAAGTATATCATCGTATTTTTCATAAAATGACTGGATTAACTCATTGCTCAATCGGTAAGCTTCATCGAAACTTTGCGTTTTTGCAAAAGTAGAAAATAAATAGTCCTGCATTTCTTGAAAAGGTTCATACCTTGGATAAATAGCCCGAATCCTAGATTTTGGAACAGATTCATAATGCGCTATCAGATAGTTTTTAAATCTATTAAAGTTCTCATCGTTCCCTAACCAAGTAATGACTCTTACCCTTAAAAAGTCAGACCAACTACCTTCATATTCTTCATGATCCTGCTCTGATAATTCGTCATATGTTTGTTTAACTATGATTTGAAAGGACTCTTTTATAGAACCCATAATCACCTCTAATTCTGAATAAAATCCAGAAGATATATTTACGAAAATCCCATCAAACAAATCTTTTAGTCTCTCAAGCCTTAACAACAAAGGAAAGGGATCATTTTTGGGATTCCCCATATATTGGTCAAACCGGATAACAAAGGCTTTAAATTCCCTGTGTACCATTAACTCTCGTTCTTTAGAAGCATATTCGTTAATCTTATTGATATATTTATTTTTAAGATCTTCTTCCCACTCTTTATGCTCCAATATCGTTTGTTTTAACTGTTCTTCCAAGGATTGGCCGTTTTCAAATCGAACGGATGAGATAATCAACTGTTTCCCATCGACCCAACACTCAAACCCCTTTGGACTGGACACCCTCTTTTCATTTGTTAATCGAACCTTTATTTTTTCAACAATGGATTCAGCTTCACTCAAATAATAGTTTCTAGTTTCGTCTATTTCATTAAACACTTCACCATCATCAATAAAACGGATCATTAACTCTCTCACAGACACACCCCCTTTAAATTAAAAAGCCAAACTTTCAGCCTTGATGACTTATACCCTCTTTAACTGATTTTCTTTTTAACCTAAAATATCTCTTACGCCCCTCCACTTTCGTTTCACACCAATCTTTATTCCAGTGTGCTTGTAGGGTAGCCATAACTGATGGTTTTGGATTAGAGTAGTGAGTTTGAACCTGTTCTAAGATTTCATCTACTGTCATCCAACCTTCATTACTACGACGGAACCTTAAACAATCTTTTATGTTGTCAATCGTAATCGAGTATTCAGTAACACCCTCGCCACTTTTTACTCCACCAGTCGTAAGACGATGATGAGGTAAAACATAATCTCTTAATGACCTGCTGGGTTTATGCCTTTTTCCCCAGGAATGTACATATGCACAATTTTCATCAATATAAATGACCCCTATACCGTCTTGTTTTAGGTATCTAGTTGCCACTCTATTTCCATTTGTTTTGGGCTTTGGGATAGCAATAAACACATAGTCGGCTAATCCTATTGCGTTCTGGGCTTGTTCAATCAGCTTCCAAGTAAGTTTTCTTTTCATCTCAACAACAATGCCATATGAGTTGCCAAGACCAACTACATCGAAGTTTGCTACTTCAGCATAGACTTTACAGTACATTTTTTCTTCCAGTAGCTTTTTAACAGGCTCAAACAAATCTCTTTCTTTCATCGAACCACCCCTCTACAACACCCCTGTTCAATATCGTTTTAGAATAGCTATCATTTCATCGGATTAATTTAAATCTCTTTAAAATCCATTTTTTTCGCTAACCACTCCAACTTTATTTTAAGAAGGAAATTAGATAAATGAGTAGTTTTTTTTCCATGCAAAAGATTAAATAAATCGAATCCTCCAACTAATACAATGATTAATGACAAAAGAGCAATTCCTATAGAAATCAAATAAGCTATAAAATAACCAGCTAAATTTAAATATTCCATTAATACACCTCTCCCTATCTTTCACCCTAATCTCGGTTCTCTGCCGTTTCTTCTAACCGCAGTGGAAAAAAATTAATAATTGTTACATTATTCACCTTATATTCCTCTTCTATTAGTTTTTGTAAACTCCCCACTTGATTAACATTAATAATATAATCGCTCATGATTACTTCCGCATTACCCATACCTCTTGAATGGTAATAAGATACAAAATATACTATGTCATTTCCCTGCATATCTTCTTGAATTATATCTTCTTGAATTGTTTTATCAATGCTATTTGTTTGATTACTCATCAAAATCCACCTCATTAAATTAATAATTATAATTAAAAAGAGAGTGATATAAAGTGGAACCCACTTCATATCACCCTCACCAATCTTAGAAACCTACTACTCTACCGCCCAACCATGATACGAGATATGTTGCTAAATAAACAATTCCAAATCCAATAGCAACGTTAATCATCCACCCCGTATACATTTCCTTTTTTTGTGGGTCTTTTGCAAAAGTCCACAATAATCCAATAACAACAAGAATTAAGCCTGCCAAAACAGGTGCGACAGGCTTAATTCCGTTCGTGATATTTGTAATTGTCCTGATGACCTCATTCATCCATTAATCACCCCTCTCTTGCTAATTCACTAATTTTTTTCATATTTTCAACATTAAAATCATTTATAAGTTCCTGATGTTTCTCGTGTAGCCATTCAAAGTAGGAAATTCCCTTACCTTCCAAAATGCTCTTCGCCAACTTTTCAAATTCACGGAATTGCGAAGGTTTACTATTAGTAACCTTTCGTTTTTTCACTTGAACTTGTTCCGAATTCAACCATTTTCACCCCTTTAATAAAAAAAGGTGCTAATTTGTTACTTAGCACCTCCCCAATTCATACCTGAACCACTAAAGACACTATCCACCATGTTGCTAAAACCATTGCTAATCTTCGTCATAATTGGATCGAATACACCTGTTGCAAATGCAACAAATATCCCAAAGATGATTAAGACAACAAGTATCAATGTGATTGCTCCTTTATGGCTATCCAATGTCTTTCACCCCCTTTTAAAGAAAATCCCCTTTCTAAAAGTTCACTTTTAGAAAGGGTTTTTCAAAAACAAAATGACTTCTCGGGAACGACAGGAGTTGAACCTGCCTTAAATCCACAATTCCCATAAAAAAAGAGCCTAACTATTTTAGTTAGACTCAAAACGATTACTTGATAACGTCATAAATATTTTCTTGTCATAAAAAGCAAATGGCTATCTATCAATCAGAACCCTTCAATAGCTTCCCTAATCTTATTAAAAAAGTCTAAATCAGCAACTCGAAATTGATGCAACTTTTGTTTGGGTCTTTCCTTAATTGAATTTACGATGCCCTCTTTTTCCGTGTGCTTAATTACAATAGAATGAACATCACGTTCTGAAAAATCACTTATTTTTGATTCTGATTGTTCAATTAACCAAGCGTCATCGTGACCTGAACCAAATAAATAATGTTCAAACGAAAATTTCTGACCATATTCCCAATTAACATCATTTAAGCCAATGTTTTTCAAGAATATATGGTTTGTGTAAACCTCATTCGGCTTTAGTTCTGATGCTGGATCGATAGGAACATAATATCTTTGTAATTTTTCTATATTATCTAACCCTTCCCCGTTGATCCCGATGATTTCATCCTTAAAATCATAACTTGTATGTTTGAAATAATCCCTAGCCATTTTATCTTTGGTTAATTGTACAGCAAGTTTTTCTGTAGGTTTTGTATCGTTATGCACAAAGTGTCTGTTAAGCTGGTATGCGTAAGGGAACACGGTAACAAAACCTGTTCTTTTCGCCACAAAGAAATAATCGCTGACAAAATCCATATCATAAACACGATCGCCCCCCTGAATACCTCTATCTCGCATTTCACTTTGTTGCAAGAAGAACGCATATTTTCCCAAATCACTTCGTTCCGTACTATTTTTCAAATCCTCTTTCAAACTTTCATCGACATCCACAGGATAATAATGCCCATGAATGTTTCCCTTTTGTAGCACGGTAAAACCATTTTTCTTATGATTGCCTGATGGCACATGTACAAAATACCTCAAGGAATCAGGCTTAACATTTAAAGCAGATTGTGTTTTCAACTCATATGTGGGCTTCATGAGATTATCTAATTTTTCAAAACGCTCATAATAGTTCTCTTTCTCCCTTGTAGCTTCAGTAAATGAATCACTACGCCCCACTAAGAGTCTTTCGTTTAATATTTGAACAATATTTTCTTTTTTAATTGTCTCACCATGCCGGTGATCCATTTTTAATTGTAAAATGTTAGCTTGATTACCTCGCTTTATTAAATTTTCGCTAGTCGGCTTAACATTAATTACTTCAATGGAATTCGTATGATTTTGATGAACCCAAATGTCACTTCCTGTTCCATTAATTTTTCCTCTATACCATATGTTGTCTCCTACTGTTTCGGTTAAATTAACATGGAACTCTTCTCCCTTATACCTTGAAAGATCATGCACTTGTTGCTTTGTCCACCCCCACGCTCTAGTATAAGAGTTTCCATTACCGTTGAGGGTAATAACCTTTTTTAGTCTATCCATGCCGAAATGAGTATACGTCATTAAATCATTTTCTTTAACCCATCCAATTGCTTTTTCTGGGAACATTTCAGCACTTGCACCATTCGACAGGCGGTAATACACATCATTACCTCTTACAGCTTTTTCTTTAATAAAATACGTATATCCATAGCTGTCTCCTGCCTTAACTCCTGTTTTATCTGTAGGTTCATTATAAATAATCACATTCTCATTAACTATCCTACCTAAACGACTGGTTGTATAATATGAGAAGCCACCTTCGCTTTCAGATAGTTTGAATTTTTTTCCATATGGAGCTTGCCATGCCGGAACAATTTTGTCTCGTTTCCACTCCACACAATCATTTCCGATTTTTTCAGAACAGAAATAACTTACATCAAAATGATTGGTATACTCATACTCAAAATCATATTCCATATTTTTATTTTTAAAATCGGAAGCCTTAGCAATTAGAGCGATTGGGTCAGTTGACGATTCTTTACGTGTATCCAAATTTAATGTGTGTTTTTCATTTCTTGTAGCATAATGAGTGCCCGTTATCGTATAGTTACTTTCGGCATATAACTTACTTTTTTCATTCACATTCTCCTTACGCAATTCCCAAAACGATTGACCTTCTGCATGTCCATGAGTATTTCTTCCACCACCCACTTCAACCACACGTGAAGGGTCAGGTAGGACAGGTTTATAATAGATATTGATTGTTTGTTTTCTCAATTTTCTGCCATCAGACAATACTTCTTCTGTTCCTCTTAAATTATTGAATTTTACAGAATCAGTAACAGCAACATAAGGATAACCAAAAGTATTTTTGAAATGCCCACGTGGTTTAGGGTTAACCGTATAAGGATCATTGTATTGCGCTATTGATTGTTCAGTAGCAAGCACTTCACCAGTACCTTTATCAATATGATTTATAACTACATCTACATATGCCTGATAAGTAAATGTAACTGTAAAATTGCCCGTTATTCTATTTCTTGTAATTGTTTGACTAGTTCTCGAAGGATCAGCAACATAACTAAAATTCCTGCTTTTTATTTCCTTGCCATTTTGATCAATTAAATTACCTTTTGTTTTTGGTCTTAAAGTATAATTATTAGCACTATTATAAGGAGCTTTTAGTCTCTCTGTACGCACTATCGTAGCAGTCCTTGAATCTTTATGATGCACAGTAACGTCTACCTGTGTTTTTTTCCATGACAGTGTAGCAATATTTCCTCCAAATTGAAGATATGCTGAACTAGCATATCTAGTAGATGGATTCTCATTAGGAACTTTCAAACCATGCCAAACTGTTGTACCAGCACTTTCACTTTGATGAATCCACTGATAAGTTTCCCCTTCATCAAAATACCCTACCCCGCCAATACCTGTTTCGGCACTTCTAGGTTTAGTTCTTTTGATGACCTTTGGGTTTGTCATTGTCATCCATCTTAAATCACTACCACTTGTTAATGTTAGTTGACCATCATTCCAATCCACTCCTCCTTTTTCAAAAGGTAAAATTAGTTCATCATAAACTAATCTAGTACCTCCTTCCATACCCTTAACCGCTTTGATGATATAAAATTCCCAAACTTCATTACCTTGTTTAAACAATTCTGCTAATGGAATATATGCACGAAATCCAACCCACTTATATTCCATATTACACTCTTCACGATTCCTTTTAAGAGAATCTTGCCCAGTGTTTGGACACTTATTTCTAATTGATCCAGTATTAGACTGTTTATTCCACTCTAAATCCTTGCCAGCATTTAAATTAGTAAGGCGAGTTTTAAAAACCCTCCTATCACTCCTGTCTGTTTTATTTATCACACCAATATAGGTAGCGGTGTTATGCACATCATGGTGGTAATAACCATCAATCGCCGCCCATCCATCAAAGGTGAAAAAATCCTCTCCACCTGACTTAGTTATTTGCCAACCTTGCTTAAAGTCATGATCTGTACTTCCCTCATAAACGTCATAAAAGAAACGGTTTCCTTTATCAACACTATACAGTCTCTTAGGGAATTTACCTCCCCTATCAATATCGCCTTTCTCCCAAGCCGTTTTAACAGATGGACTCACATCGGTCGCCCATGTTTTTGCACCACCCGCATTTTTACTTGGTCTATAACCGCCATCTGCCCATGTAGCGTTACCATCACGCAATTGAATGGAAGGATGTGCATTTGCACTGACTTTCGATTCTCCAAAAAAGAAACTAACTCCCATGGCAAAAATGACGAAACTATATAATATCATTCTCACTTTCACAGTCTCCAATCACACTTCTCCTTTCCTTATGTAATAAAAAGAAAAACTCCCTAACCGTGTAGGAAGTTTTAGCATTTTTTGACCAAGTAAATTTAAAGTTATCCAATTTAAGATTTTTTCACATTACCAATATAACATGTTTTTTTAGCAAAAAAGTCTCTATAGTGTATCTAAATAGTATCCTAACAGTATCACGAAAGTATCATAAAAGTATCATTCCGACCAAGCAAAAAGACTAACCCCTAAAGGTTAGCCCTAATATTGTCACTAAATTACTTCTTCTTTTTATAGTAAAGAAATATTCCACCACCTACAATTAGCAAACCAAGACCGATCGCAAGGATAATAAAAGGACTGGTTGCTTTGTTGGAAATATTTTTTTCTATATTATCATCATTAGAAGAAACACTAGCAGGTGCATCTTTATCATCCTTTTTTAAAGATTCGTCATGTAACTTTTCAGCTTCTAACTTAGATATTTCTTGCTTAACTTCTTTTCCATCCTCATCTTCAAAGATTGCAAAATGTTTGTTTCCCTCTTTACTAATTACTGCATTTTTATCTTTTAATTCCGCTACAGAAAGATTTTTTGAACTTTGTTTATCATCTTTATGTGAATCTTTTACTTTTTTATCTGTACTATTTGTACTATTATTTGTTTTTTGAGCAGATATTGAATTTGTTGAATTTTTATTTGGGCTAGCCGGACTGCCATTACTTCCTCTACTATCGTTGTCATTACTTTTCTTCTGGTTAGTATTAGTAGACTTTTCAACCCCTTGCTTGTGTTGTTGGGCAGGTTGAGTCGGCTTTGATTGTTGCGGTTTTGGTTGTGTCGGTTTTGCTTCTACAGGTTTCGGTTGCGACTTTGGTTGTGTCGGTTTTGGCTTTGACTCCACTGGTTTTGATTCCACCGGCTTCGGTGCTGGGGTCGGCTTTGGTGCTGGTTTTGGTTGCGGTGTAGGTTTTGGTTCTGCCGGCTTTGGTGTAGGTTGCGGTTTTGGTTGTGCCGGCTTTGGTTGCGGCGCAGGCGCAGGTTCAGATTTTTTAGGGATAACTGTAACACTTAAATCAAATTCACCATTAACGGAAGAGTATCTTACGACTTCTCCATTACTTACTGGCTTAGAGACAGCACCTACTACCATAGCCTTCCCACTAGGGGTTACATATCCGACGACATACCCTTTACAAGCACCTGTGGCATCTGCTTCATTACCTACGACATGTCTATTAGCATCAATTGTTATTGAACAATTACCTACACCATTTGCTTTAACATCATTATGTGGCAATATCAAGCCCAACGATATTGCTATTACAGCTATACTCCCTAACACCTTTTTAAACATGATTAATCCTCCCCTTTTTAATCATCGTTTTTAGTGTCTATTATCCTTGTATCGAAAGACTATAAATAGTTTCATAGTTATAGTTAAACCTTATGTATGTGCTTTATGAATAAGGGAGAGAGCTAGTTATACTAGCTCTGTTTTCTTCGGTATAAGAAGAATCCCCCTCCTGTCAACACTAGCACTGCTCCTATTAGCATCATGTTATAGAAGTTTGTAGCCGTATTTGGCAAAGGTTTACCCTCTTTTTCATCATATTGGGACTTTACATTTGTCTGTTCAGACGCTTCATTTTCAACGCTATTTGTTGTTTTTGGCAAAGTTTCTGTTTTGAACTTTGACGCAGGTTGTTCGCTTACTTTAGTTCCCAGTTCTTCTACTGGTTTAACAACAAATTGGCGTTCAGTAGGATTTTCGGGTTTTAGCATCATGTTATAGATGCTTGTACCAACATTTGGCAAAGGTTTACCCTCTTTTCTATCATCTTTGACATTTGCCTGTTCAGATACTTTACTTGTTAGCAAAGTCTCCCCTTTGAACTTAGACCCAGGTTTTCCGCTTACTTTAGCTCCTTGTTCTTGTTCAGGCTTTTTCATTGGTTTTTCAGCTTTAGAAGGTTGTTTAGGATTTTCCACTGGTTTTTCAGGTTTAGCAGGTTGTTCAGGTTTCTCTACTGGTTTTTCAGGTTCAGCAGGTTGTTCAGGTTTCTCTACCGGCTTTTCCGGTTCAGCAGGTTGTTCAGGTTTCTCTACCGGCTTTTCCGGTTCAGCAGGTTGTTCAGGTTTCTCT
>NZ_VEKZ01000067.1:0-7205 GCF_007681465.1 Siminovitchia fortis | reverse complement strand
CAGCAGGTTGTTCAGGTTTCTCTACCGGCTTTTCCGGTTCAGCAGGTTGTTCAGGTTTCTCTACTGGTTTTTCAGGTTCAGCAGGTTGTTCAGGTTTCTCTACTGGTTTTTCAGGTTCAGCAGGATCAGGATTAGGTTCAGACTTTATAGGAATAACTGTAACAAATAAATCAAACTCACCATTAATGGTAGAGTATCTTACGACCTCTCCATTACTTACAGGCTTTGAAACAGCACCTATTACCATAGCCTTCCCACTAGGGGTTACATATCCGACAACATACCCTTTACAAGCACCTGTGGCATCTGCTTCATTGCCTACGACATGTTTATTGGCATCAATAGTAATCGAACACTTCCCTACGCTTTCAGCATTCACAGAGTTAATTGGTAAAAGGATATTCCCCATTAATCCCAACGATAATGCACTTGCCATTAATTTTTTAAACATTTTATATTCCCCCTTAATAAAAGCATGTAGAAAACATAGCTTCTTTAATCTCCGAAAATAGTAGAAAATAACATCAGACCACCAACAAAAACAATACCAACCACAAATAAACTAACAACATGATCTTTCTCTTTAACAAAATGCGCGATTTTATCAAGACTAAATAACCAAACCCCAAGATGATAAATAATAAAGATGGATATACAACCAATAACAACAACAAGGACTAAACCAAGAACCATATAGAATAAGCTAGCGAAAAAGTTAAAAATAGCATTCATTTGATTCCCCCTTAATTGAAGTGATTATCTTTTGGCTTTGATTACATTATATCATACTGTAGTATGACATACAAGTCATACTACAATTGTTTTTTACTAATTCTTCATCTTCACTAATTAAAGTTAAAAACTATACTTTAGAACTCGCTCCTACACTCATTATCAAAGTATAGAAGGGGACTTAAAGGATCAAGACAACGATCATAGACACAAAAATCATTATTTCTAAACGAGGAAACTTATCATTGATTGTCTCCATTTTATAATCAATGGATGACCCTCTTCGTACCCCTTTTGAATATGGTTTCGGTTTTTGTTGTTGTAACATATCAACTCTTGAAATGATACTCACGATGGATAAAGCAGTCTGCCCAATTCTTCCAAAGCCTCCTTTTTCATGCGATAATACTTTGCCCTTGATACGTTCAGTTGAGTGTATACAAAATAATCCCCGTGATATTTTCCGTCCTCCCGTCTGTTCAAATATTTCAATTCTATCAACTTTTTGAACTCTTCCGGTAACAAGTCGAGCTTTTCATGAAAAAGGTTAATCCACTCATTTGCGATAATGGATTTTAGTGCATACGATTCCGTTTTACTACTAAATTGATTGTTACGATTGGGTGTATCAGATATTGTTGAAGTAATGGATGGTATAGCAGTTTCATTCGCCATAGCTTTCATTTTAAAATACCTATGTAACCATTTCGTTTCAACATACTCGATAAAGAATGACGAATCTTCTTGTAAAACCTGCTCAAGTTCATCTTTACTAAACAATTTTTCTGAATTTGTAAAGAAGCCAACACCTAATCGCATAGCCATTAAACTCCCCTCCAATTATTGATAATTTTTATTCGTTTGAATTGACCTTCCTTTCACCTTTCAGATAACTTTTAATATAGTTTATCCGTCCTAATAAATACCTTTGTTCTTCGATGGGGATTTTTTCCAAGAATTCAACATCATGTTCTAAACCTAACAACAGGCAATAAACTTCACTATTCTTTCTTTCATTTTTCGATAGTATAGACTCCTTTTTCTTTACTAGAGGAAACGGCATTAAAAGTCACCTCTTTGTTAATTCTAATATTAATAACAACGACTCCATATTCTGTCCTGTTTTATCACAAAATAAACCTAAAAATACTTTAAGTTTTTAATTCGTTTCCTCTTCATATAGAACTTTTATATTTCTAATCCCACCAAAAACACCTTTCTCGTACTCTATATGATCGTCTTTTTCTACAGAAAGCCAGACTTTTTCTGATACTTCATAATCCTTGCCATCAACAAAAATAATATATTTGTCACTTGAAACGACTGGTGTAACAGCTATACTTCCATTTGATCCAACACCTACTCCGACATTTACATCTCCTTTTTGGAAATGTTTCTCTTGAACAATCCCTTCGTAAATAATTGGTTCCCCTGATGTTTCATCAGTATCACAAGCAACTAAACTTATTAAGAAAAAGGGGATAACGTATTGTAAAATATTAAACCTTTTCACCTTTTTCATTTTCCCACTCCTTAACTGTTTCCAAGTTCCCTTCCTCCAACCTTAAATTGTTACTAAGTTTTGCAATCACCATTTTTTAAACATATCATCAAATTGTTTTTCCCAATAAGGACTCATGTTTACTCTTAGAGTTTCCTTTCCATTTGAAGATTTTCTGTATGGACTAACCTTAAATAAAATCTGAACGTTTTCAATCATACTTCTTTCTCTTTTGATTCTTGCATTTCCACCATGTTTTTTTGATGCTTGCAAAGAAATGAACTCATCCAAAGTTTTCCTCCCCCTCACCTTCTATCCAATCAAAAAACAGTCCTTTCTTTTGATATTTTCTATTCCTATCAGCGATTTCAGTGGAAATTAACTCATAAATACTTTTGTAGACATACCCCTGTGGGTTATTAATATTCCTTTCTCTTTCAATCTTACGAATTGCACGACTAAAGCAATTAACTATCTTTTGTTCAAGTTCAGGCTCATGTTCCAGCCATATCACACAATCATATTCTCTTTCAACGTTGTTCTTCGCTAAAATAATTGTTCGATAATACTTTTCAGCTTGTTCAGGAGTATCAGTAAACACTTGCAACACCAAAGCTAACTTTCTAGGAACTTTTTCTTCATTTTCAAAAAATGCTTGTTTCATGTATTCATTTTTCAACCTTTCTTTTTCCTCTGTAGTTAAAGAATGAATGAAAGGATTCTCTTTGTTGATAGCACTTTTAGTATCTTTGGTATCTATAGTATCTTTGTGTTTATTAAAACTGTTACTTTTTAAACTATTCTTTATAGTACCCGTGTTTTTCGTACTCGATTTTCCCGTACTCGAATAATTGGGGTATGGATTATCCGTACCCGAACTATTTGGGTATGGCATATCCGATCCCGTTTTTTTAGGGTATGGATCTTTTTTACTTCCGTCCTCTCCTATTTCCTCATCCACCACTGGAACAGGTATTGGCTCGATTGAATATATGTTTCTATCAAATTGACCCTTACTATCTTCTTCATTACTTCTTGTTTTGGTAATGGTTATCAAACCTTTTTCAATTAAAGGCTTCCTCCATTTGTAGTAAGTATCTTCACTCATACCTAACTCTGCACACTGCAAAGCTACACTTGGGAAAGCTGTACGTTCCCCATTACTGGAAATACTTGCAAATGAACACATATATGCATAAATGAGCTTTGACTGTTTTGGTAATGACTTATCTCGCATCACTTGTTTAGCAATCAATCCATATCCACCTTCGTAGATCGTTCCTTTGAATTGAATTACTGCATCCCCCAATGGTACACCCCCTCGTTCAAAAACCAATATATCATACTGTAGTATGACATACAAGTAATACTAATCCTCGGTATGACTTCAATTAGTTTTATTAATCCGATTAAGCTGTGACTCATTGATTTTTTTGTTCAAAAAACGATAACATTCATCCCTAGAGGAAAATGCAATATGTGATTCATGACAAGTGACTTCATATAGCCCAAACAAGTTTAATGATATTTTATAAATATCAACGTAAAAATCCTCTCCTTTTTTTAAGAGTAAAATTTTTCTATATAATGGATCGTCTTGCTTGTCTAAATAGTCGTATAAGCATGTTTGCTCCATATCAATTCCCCCTATTAATTTAGTGTTACTAAACACTATTTAATATTCCGAATCGTCTCCAATTGTTCTGAAACAGAACAATCTTCATTAAAAAAAAGCACCCAGCTAACCCCAAATAATTGCGCAATCCGTTTGGCAGTATCGACACTTACCGCATAACCCAACTCAGCTTTTGCATAAGTGGAACGCCCTATTTCTAAATCTTTAGCGACCTGCCATTGCGTCAAGCCTGAATTTTTTCGCATTTTACACAACCAAAGTCTTTTGACTGGCTTCAACAAAACATCATCCTTTTTGACCATATTTGTTATTATTTATCACAATTATATTGTGATGTTTCATAACTGTCAAGCGAAACATCCATTTATTTCTAGGTTTCAGTATCATACACTTCTATGCAAACACTGATATAATGTGATATAATATCACATAAAATAGGTATTTACTCTAAATATTAATACCAATTATGAGTAGGTGGTAGGGTTTGAGTTTTAATGTTCGTTTAAGGGAATACCGCAAAAGAGCAAAGTTGACGCAAGAGGAAATAGCAAAAAAATTAGGTATCAAGAGATCGACTTATGCTAAATACGAGACAGGTGAAAACCAACCTGATTATAAAATGCTAGAGAAGCTGGCAGATTTTTTTGAAGTTACAACTGACGATTTATTAGGTAGAGATAACAAAAAACATGACAAAGAGCCATATAATTCGTTAAAAGAAATAAATGATTTCGTTCGTGAATTAGGCATCGACAGCGTAGGCTTTTTTAACATAGACGATTGGAAGAATTTAGATAAAGAAGATGTAGAAGAGATTAAAAAGCATTTTGAGTGGGTTGCACATAAAGCTAAAACCAGGAAAAAGTAGTAAAGTCCTACAAAAAAAGGAAAAAAGCTAAACATTTGTCGATTTATTGGGTCTATCGTATCATGACTAATGTGAGTACTATAGTAGTGTTTTAAAAAATGTTACATCAGGAGTGATACGATGTTTTTTTATTGTCCTACACATTTGGAAGAATGGATTTCTAAATGGTACATCAATGAAGGAATTATACATCCAAGTGACATTGACATTGAAGCTATATGCCAAACCAAAGACATACTCTATGTTGAAAAACCCATTTTTTCACACTACGTCATTGCTGAAGATATGAAAATGATTGTAGTAGACGAAAGAATTGAGGAGGTTAGAAAAAAAGAACATTTTTTTCATGAACTTTTCCATGTTGAATTACATTCGGGAATCCAAACATCTTTGCCAAATCAGTATAGATGCTTACAAGAAGCACAGGCTTCCAACTGTTCCCGATATGCATTAATTCCCTATCATATGTTGAAATTTATTGACTTTAATTCCCATAATGTTATCGAGGATATGCAAAATAAATTTAAAGCGAGCGCCAAGATCTGTATTGAAAGACTTGCTGAAATACACAGAAGAATCACCAGCAATAACAGTGATATACATAATCCCCAAAGAAAAGCAAACTAATAGATTTATCTTAGGTTTAAAATCTTTTGCAAACGAATTCAAAGAGTAGCGACATGCTACTCTTTTTTTGTTCTACATACTTTAAAAAAGTAATTATTAATTAGATTATTATTGAATTATGCCATACAGTATGATATATTGGACATAAAATAGGTTATAAACGATTAATAGGAGTGATTTTCTATGTTAGCATTTGCATTTGATGTAGGGAATGGCTTTGTTAAGGCTAAAAATGGAAAGAGGACAATTATTGCGCCTAGCACGATTGCAAAGAGAGATAGTATCGGTACATCAAGCATTATCAATATGGCAACAGAATTTGACACAAATTCAGGTTATAACGAATTTGAATCAAATTTAGATGACGGAGAAGTGTATATTTGGGGAGATGGAATCAAAAACGCAGTTGATCCCGATTCTTTAATTCCTACATATACCCATCATAATCGCTACATGCAAAAAAGGTTTAAGTTACTTTGTTCATTTATTTTAGCCGAACTAGCAAGTGATTATGAAGAATATGAGCTTGATGAAGTAACAATAGTGACTGGTGTACCTTCTCAAGAGGTAGGAACAAAGGAATCAGAAGAATTTAAACGCTTTTTACAACAAAAGCATGTTGTAACCCGTAATGGAGTGCAACGCATGATAAACGTTGTGGATGTAAGAATCATCGAACAACCTTTGGGAACATTACTAAACGAATACAT
The DNA here is from genome assembly GCF_007681465.1 of Siminovitchia fortis. Classification (NCBI taxonomy): domain Bacteria; kingdom Bacillati; phylum Bacillota; class Bacilli; order Caryophanales; family Bacillaceae; genus Siminovitchia; species Siminovitchia fortis. The sequence continues at coordinate 1,131 of NZ_VEKZ01000067.1, read as the reverse complement.
GAATGATTCGGGACAAATTCATAAAACTCTAATGACAAGTACTATTACCGTTATTGACTTCGGAGCAGGAACAACAATTATGGATACATTTAAGAATTTAAAACGCCTAGATGACAAATCTGAAACGTTTTACGAAGGAATGAATGATGTTCATAAACGAATAGCGAAACGTATTGAAAGAGAAAATGGAGTAAAAGGTTTAGACTCTTCATTTGTCGAAGAAGGATTTAAAAACGGAACAATGATCGCTGAAATATCTGAAAGAAAAAAGTATCCATTTGAAGATATTGCAAAGGAAATTATAATTGATTTTGTGGAAAAGCGTATTTCTGATATAGACAGCACCTTAACCAATCGAAACAGCATAGACAATTTTATTCTCACTGGTGGTGGAGTTAATATCGTTGGAGAACATTTCAAAAAGGCTTTTAATGAAGAAGCTTTAAAAGTTGTTGTCGATTCTCAAGAATCGAACTTGAACGGGTTTTACAAACTATCAAGCACTATTTCCGCAAATAATAAACCAAATAATAAACAGAAGTTGGCGTAACAGGAAAAATTAATGGAGTGTCTTGTCTTATTGAATGGATAAGACACTCTAAAAAAGTTAAAGTTAGGAGTTTTTATCATGGCACTAGTTAGACGAATTTTTTCATATGATGACATAGAGGACAAGGTAATTCATGATTTTTTAGAAAGTATACCTGAAAGACAACGTTCCAGGCACATACGAATGGCAATACGTTTATATATAAATGAAACAAGAGGATCAGGAAATATCCCAACAAGTTCCAATCAAAATATCTCAAGTAATACGAAAAAAGACCACGAAACGAAACCTAAAACAGTAGAACAGAAAGAGAAAACAAGTGATGAATTTATTGACCTAGACCAAGATTTTCTTGATGATCTAGGGAAATAATTTGCGGATGAAATTTAGAGAAATAAAAAAGAAACTGAATTTTATACCATTAATGAACATAAATTAAATTATGATACCCACTCCACAAAACTCGGAATTCTAAGTAATCCCTTACTAGTATAATTTCGAAATTTAACTTTAGCCTTGCGGATTAACCCCCGAATTTTGGACATAGTTACTCTTAATCTATCTTTTTCTTAAAATAGCTA